>JAGOUU010000050.1 GCA_018061105.1 Gammaproteobacteria bacterium | reverse complement strand
GCATAGGGCCTACCGTGTGAGAACTTGATGGGCCAACTCCAATAGAAAACAAATCAAAAATACTTATCATAGAATTGAATACCTATATTTTTTAACCTTTAAAATATACTAGTTAGGATCAATTAGGGAGTCAACCGCTCTTGAGCTCTATGAATTGAATAAATTGGGTCTGGATCGAGTAAATCTCTTAATCTTCTTAAGCTATCGACAAGTGCTGAAAATTGCTCTCCGTTCAGCCCCGTTAATGCATCAAAGTGTAAGAATTCGTAGATATTAGTCAAAACATCAGAGCGCTCTATATAACTTCTAGACTCAGCAGTTGTCAGATAGCCATAAATATTTACCAAGCGATTTTGGTTAAGCTTATCATCTAGAGAAAAAGTGGGTAAGATACTATACGTATCTAAGTGATGATTTAATGCTCTAATGCTGCTATCCAACGTTAAGATTATCTCTCCTATTTCGCTCTCTACACTGCTCATTTACATATCCTCTGCATATCTTAGAATTCAGCGATATATATAACACTAGTAAATTTAAAAGTAAATAGAAGATTAAATAACTGAAATTATAGACTGAAATTAAGAGTATCAATCTTATTGTAATTATTTAATTTATAACAAGATTGATACTATTGGTAATTAGGCTTTATTATTTGGTGTATTTGGGTTAGATTTTGAATCAGGTTCTGATTTAGAGTCAGAATCAGAATCGGAATCAGAATCTGAGTCAGAGTCAGAGTCAGAATCATCCCACTCAGACTCGGACTCGCTTCTATCACGCTTCTTCGGAATATCATTCAATTTACGATCTTCTGGCATTATTGAACATTCTTCTTGAGTACAGTTTATCCCGACTTTCTTAAATGCTGCAACGACATCTTGCGGATCATAACCCAGATCTTCTGCGGCATGAACCACACCAAGCGCGCCTTCTTTAAAATCTGTTGTAGAAACCCAATAGAATAAATTGGCATGAACAAAAACATCAAAGGCTTTTTTTACATTCCAATTATCACTAGCAGTTGCTAAAACATAGAAAGCTTTATTAAAGACACCGCTACTATAGTGCACATCTAACCATGAATCATAGTCACGAGCATCACCTATAGACTCACCATCTTTTGTAGGATCTTCTAGATATCTCAATGGCTCTTTACCTTTAGTAATTTCACTTCCAATCATCCAAGAGCTTTTACCGTAAAGATAATATTCTCCAGCTTGTCCAGCCATATCAGAGAAAGACTCATTGATCCCACCGGATTGGCCATAATAATCTAAATCAGAATTTTGTTCAGTAAAGCCATGGCTGATCTCATGAGCTGCTACATCCATAGAAACTAATGGATAAAAATAATCACGACCATCACCAAAAGTCATAGATGAACCATTCCAAAAAGCATTCTCATAATTTTTTCCATAGTGCACACGCATGATTAATTTAAAATTAAGCGGCGCTTGTTCGTACCATTCTTTGTACATATCAAATATTTTTTCACCATAATAATGAGCATCATTTATTGGTGAATACGCACCATTTATATCATCTGAGCTATTATCATAACAAGGAAAATGAAATGTTTTAGCACCATAGTAACCATTTTTTAAATTAACAGTTCTTACGCTACTATTAGTTAAAAAACATTCACCACGGGCAGCTTCGCGCAAATCTAACTTAGGTCTTTCTACACCATAAGCATATTTACCAACTTTTTCATTACCACCTGGACCCGTACCTACTTTGGCGTGCATCAAAGCATTCCAGTTTTTCAACGGCTGTCTTGTTAAAGCATCAATTAAATAATAAGGCCGAGCTGGTCTTGTCCCTTCTTGAGTATCAACAAAAAAGCTTACACTATAGGCCAACTTAGCCTTACCATCTTCACTATGAGTATAAATAACTAAAGTACTCTTTTCATTTTCATAATGTAAAATCTCTGAATCAGAAATTTTATGACTTTGCTTATACAAATTTTTAGCTAATTCTAATGCTGATACTTCTGTAAAACCTGGTGCCGGTTTGGTACTTTGTAAATCTTGGTTTAAATCAGTAACCAACTGCCCAGTCATGTTACCAACAGTACGATCGGTACTAAATAAATGTAATTTACTTTGTTTTTTATGCTGAATAACTTGTCTACCCCAAATAGGTATACCTTTGTATGTTTGGATATAACGAGTATGTTGCTTACCTTTACGGTCTAAACCAGATTTTTCAACAGTTAAATGATATTGCTTATTTTGAAAATGAATCTTACGCTCTTGTTTGACGACTTTAGCACTATCCGCCATCATATTACTTTTTACAGCAGGGCTGATGTTATCTAAACTAATGCTGCTCGGATCCTGATCAGACATTTTGACTATATTAAATGCGTTAGCTTGCATAGCAAAAACTAACCCAAGCGCAGACAAACCTAGCACCGAGGCTTTATATTTCATATACTATCTCCCTGTATAATTTTTCCCTAACTACACTTTTATCTTATCAAAGTGATTATACAAATCAATAGAATATAAAGCCTATAATTAAAATAATAATTATAAAAATTACTATAAGCAAAGCAAACTTGCGTTGCCGCCAGAAGCAGTGGTATCAATAGATATAGTCTTTTCAGTGCATAATCTAGCTAAATAATGTTCGCCACCAGCCTTTGGTCCTGTGCCAGATAAATTATTACCCCCAAACGGTTGAACACCGACAACAGCACCGACCATGCTTCTATTGACATAGCAATTACCAGCATTAATACGTGAACAAACATAATTAATAGTCTGATCTATTCTGCTATGGATACCAAAAGTTAGGCCATATCCTGTGCTATTTATATAATCTATAACTTGATCAAGTTCCTCTGATTTATAACGTACTAAATGTAAAATTGGACCAAAAAACTCCTCTTGTAATACACTAGCATCAGCTAATTCATACAAACTCAGTGGAACATAAGTGCCAGCTGGAATATTATTTAAATTACTTTTATATAAACATTTGGCCTTTGGATCCTGATCAAGAGCTTTAATATGGTTCATTAATCTATGTTGAGCTTCTTTGTCTATTACAGGACCAATGTCTATAGCAAAGTCACTTGGATTACCCACGCTCAGTAACTCCATTGCTCCCGTTAACATTTGAATCAAACTATCAGCTATTTCTTCTTGAACAAACAATAATCTTAAAGAAGAACACCTTTGCCCAGCACTATCAAAAGCAGAGATAATAACATCACGCACTACTTGTTCCGGTAAAGACGAAGAATCAACAATCATCGCATTTAAACCACCAGTCTCAGCTACTACAGTAGCGATGCTGCTTAGACCAGTACGGTTTGCCAATGTTTTATTAATTACATTAGCCGTTTCACACGAGCCTGTAAATAACACGCCAGTTATTTTTGTGCTTTCTGTCAATATTTTCCCGACTGTTGCCCCATATCCTGGCACAAATTGTAAAGCTGTATAAGGCACTCCAGATTTGTATAATAAATTAATTGCCACATTTGCTATAACAGGCGTTTGTTCCGCTGGTTTAGCTATAACAGTATTCCCGGTTACCAAAGCCGCAACTATTTGGCCTAAAAATATAGCTAATGGAAAATTCCAAGGACTAATACAAACAAAAGTCCCCTTGGGTAATAACAATACTTCATTTTGTTCACCAGTAGGCCCAGGCATTGTCTTAGGCCTAGTCATTAATTTTTCTGCGCCGTTAGCATAATAGTGACAAAAGTCTACAGCCTCACGAACTTCTGCTATAGCATTATTCAAAGTTTTACCAGCTTCTTTGATACATAAAGCTAACAGTAAAGACATGTTCTCTTCTAATAGATAAGCTAATTTTCGTAAACATTTAGCTCTAAACTCTACAGGCTGAGTGCTCCATTGTTTAAATCCTAAAACAGCTGTATCTAAGGCTTTTGACGCCAGCGCCTCATCAGCCATCACGCAACTACCTACAATCTCAGAATGATCTGATGGATTTTTGATAGTTAAAATATCTAATATTTTATTATTATCCGCACTAATCTCCTGGCCATTAATAATAGGCTTTACTTGCAAATATTGATTATTATTTAAAATATTACTAAAATCCTGAGATAATCTACTGAGAACTTTTAGATCGCTTGTATCTAGCCCCATACTATTAACTCGATCATTAAAGATGTTTTTAGGTAAATTTATTTTATCATGTGGCATACAATTATAACTCTCAACTTCTAATATAGGACATTTAGTAATTTCAGCTATTGGTAATTTTTCGTCTGCGATACGATTAACAAACGAACTATTCGCACCATTTTCTAGTAACCTGCGCACCAAATAGGCTAGCAGATGCTTATAGCCCCCAACTGGAGCATAAATACGACATTTTATATAATTAAATTTTTCAAGGCCTATGACTTGAGAGTATAAATCCTCACCCATCCCGTGAAGCCTTTGAAACTCAAAATTTTGTGGATCCGGCTTTAAAGCCAAAATGACACTCAAAGTATATGCATTATGTGTAGCAAATTGCGCATAAAAATACTTACTATTTCCTAATAAAAATTTAGCACAAGCCATATAAGATACATCAGTAGATGCTTTACGTGTAAATACTGGGTATCCTGGCAGACCATTGACTTGGCTGTATTTGATTTCACTATCCCAATATGCACCTTTTACTAGGCGCACCATAATTTTTTTATGACATTGTTCGCTTAATTGGGCTAAATACTGTAAAACTCTATAAGATCTTTTTTGATAAGCTTGTACTGCCAAACCTAGACCTTCCCAATTTTCTAATTCTGGATCTTTAAAAACTTGTTCAAATATATCTAACGATAAATCTAGGCGATAAGATTCTTCGGCATCGACAGTTAAGCCAATATTAGCTTTTTTTGCCAATAAACAAAGGCCTTTTAGTTTAGCAATTAAATTTTTATAGACATCATCTTTTCTACTAACCTCGTATCTAGCTTCTAGAGCAGATAGTTTAATAGAAATTCCTGGGTTTAATTTTAATTGTTCAGGTTGTTTATATTTTGCTGCTCTAGCTAATTTCTCTATAGCATCTTTGTACTCTTTGTAATAATATTCAGCGTCTTTCTGAGTCCTTGCTGCTTCACCAAGCATATCATAAGAATAGGTATAACCTATTGCTTCTAGTTTCTCAGCTCTTTTGATGGCTTTTTCGATAGTCTCTGCCATAACAAATTGGCGGCCAAGAATTTTCATTGCTTGCAACATTGCTTGTCTTACTACTGGATCACCACCGCGCTCAAGAAGTCGCTTAAAAGTAGATTTCAGAACATTGTTATTTACTTCCGAACGCTTTACTACTTTGCCTGTTAATAACAAAGCATAAGTAGCCGCATTGACGAATAACACCTTGCTTTTTCCAATATGCTGTTCCCAAGCTGCACCACCTATTTTATCTTGGATAAGCTTATCACGAGTACTCGAATCAGGAATTCTTAACAAAGACTCTGCTAGACACATTAGTGCAATACCTTCTTGACTGCTGAGTTCATATTGAGCTAAAAACGCATCCAAACCACTTTTACCTGCCCGCCCTCGCCTAATCTCAGCAATAAAACCTGTAGAATGCAACTGTGCATCACGTATAAGACTTTCGGGAACTTTAGCTAATTCCGTTAGCTCTTTCAACACAAGCTGCTCATCAGCCTGATACGCTTGACTTATGTGATTCCTTGCATTTTTTAGTCTACTGTCTGAATAATACTCATAATCAATAGCTTTATTTGCAAACAAATCGAACATATTTACACCCTTATACTTAACTTGACAATAATCATAATAATTTAAGAAATATATAGAAATTATATTCTGAACACAAGAAGATGTTATAGATAGTCATGTAAATTGAGATAAATATTCACATAATAAAAAAATAATCTTTAGTTATATCTCCTTGACTTTACAGATGAGAATCATTATCATTTTCGAAAAATAATAACTAAATATAATATTTTTATGCCTAATATACGATCCCCTAGACACCACCATTCTGCCCACTTTCATGCAGCGCGTTCGCCACACAATAAAGGCAAAAGACCTTTGAAAAAAATTCGCCAGAGGATAAATATTTTTTTAGATATACTCGAGAGTATGTCATTAAGAGATTATTTTAGCTCTTTATTAGCAGTAGGTGCCACCCTATCTGTTGGCGTGTTAAGTTACGCAGGAGCAATCGCTTTGGGTTTCTCAGTTCCATTTGCTATATTTGCTTTTATTATTACGGCAGCAATAGAAGCACAAGTATTTTATAACAATATCAAACAAGGTCTTAAAAATCTTATTGATATGATTAAACATAAAAAAATAACAAGCATTTTATTTATTGCTTTGTTCTCTGTTTTATTTGCCTTAAGTTTTGGTGCTACTACTTTAAGCTCTGCTGCTGCATTGCTACCTTTTGGGATCTCTGTCGTTATTGCTGCTGTTTCAGCTTTAGCATTTTTTTTAATTATTTATACCACCTTAGTTAAATTGTCAGAAGTACGTAACAATTTTTTTTCCAAAAAAAGATCTATAATAACAAAAATATTTACCATAGCTGTGATACTGCTGACTGCATTTATTACCTGGGCGACAGCCAACACGTGGTGGCTGGAAACTCAAGAAGGTTTTCAGTTGCTATTTGCCGCAACTCCAGCCACAATTTTAAAAGTCATTTCGGCACCATTTTGTATTATTGGTATGGGCCTATTTGTCTTAGCTAATTCTATTAAGTCTATCATTGAGATTTGTAGCACAAACATATCAGAGCTGAAACAAAATATTAAGAAAAATATTACAAAAGAGCTTATAAAAAACCCACGACTGAAATATAACCCTGCCTATTATCTAACGAAAATTGTTTTTGCTCTCACTGCAATAATTTTATCTATAGCTCACTCTGTCTGTCAGGCTCTAATAGCTGGACGTACGAATATTAGTACAATTGGTGGAACTGCTTTAGACTTTTTGGTTGACGGAGGATATGGACTATTTGAAATGTTTACTCACAAACATAAACATCATAACCATAAACATCATAACCATAGACATCAACATCGCCACTACCACCACGATCACGATCACAACGACACTGATCACAATCACCAAATATTTGATGCCATTGTTGCTGTCTCACAATTTATTTTTACTGCCCCATTTAAAATTATTACTTTTATTGTAGACTTAAGTATAAATTATTTTAAAAACCCAACAGGTAAATCATTGCGTACTTGCTTGGATGAAAGCTGGTGTTTAGCACTAAATATAACACAAAATATAACACAAAATATAAAAGGAAAGATTTACCAACCTGTCGCTTCGCCGTTTGTACAGCCACCCAGCCCCCCACACGCGTTACCATCTGCTATAAGTTCTCCTACTACTGCTGCGTCGAGAGAAAGGCGAGGGTTAACTGCCTCTCCTACACCATAACACCCTAAAAGTGAACGTTTATATATTTAGCTCATAACGAACACTGCGGCCCTCGCCCAATTGTCTAATTGCACCAAGAGCTAGCAAATTTTGCAAGTCTCTTGTTGCAGTGGCTTTTGAAATCCTCGTTATAGCCATATATTTTTTTGCGCTCATCCCACCAACAAAACCCTGCTCACCAGCTTGCAGCATGCGATCAATTATTTTTAATTGCCGTCCATTAAGTTTAGTTCTATATTTTTTATAATAATCTGCTTTTTTCAAAATAAAATTTATTTGTTGTTCAACTCTATTTTGGGCAGCTAAAATTATATTAATAAAATACTCTATCCAAGCTGTGATTTCATTAGAGTGTGAGGCAATATTAAGAGCTTTATAATACGCTTTTTTATCAGCTTCTATAGCTTTTGATAAACTTAAAATAACTGGATATCCTAAGCCTTGCGATAAAGCTTTCTCAGCTATAGCACGACCAATCCTGCCATTACCATCTTCAAACGGGTGAATACTTTCAAAATATAAATGAGCAATAGCGGAACGCACAGGACCAAAAGCGATTTCCTTAGGTTCATTAATTACACTCTGGTTAAACCATTCAATAAAATTTGCCATTTCTTGAATAATATTCTCAGATGGCGGTGCTTCAAAATGGACAGTCGTTCGTCCCATCTGCCCTGAAATAACCTGCATAGGTTCATCATGGGTACGCCAGTAACCTACTCTCAAACGATGATCAGGATTAGATGCCATAAGCATCATATGCCAATCAAATAATTTCTCTTCTGATAGAGGTTCATTAAAAGTATTTCTGAGATCAAGCATTAATTCAGCAAGGCCATTAGCACGCGTATCATGGACTTTAATTTTTTGTTGATTTAAACCTAACTGGTTTCTAATAGATGATCGAACATCAGGGCTATTGATATAATCCCCTTCTATTTCAGAGGTTTTAACAGCCTCTTCGACCATAAGAGAGATCATCATCTCAGTTTGTTCTGACTGGTCTAAGTGATATAATTTGCCAAAAATTCTGCCATTTTTCTCGGCAATAGAGCTCAATAGGTTATAACTATTTGTTAAATCGTATTTAAAATGAGGCCAATCTGGTTGTTGCCAATTATATTTGCTCATGAGCCAATTATAGCTTATAATCAGCTCAACATAAATATTTTTTTGAGCCGATTAAGGCACTCTTTACCAGTAAAACGGCTCTTTTTTATAACAGTCTGGGTTATAATCCATGCAACGGCACCAACGTTCTTTATAGACTTTACTACAATCTTGTCGTTCATCATAATCAGAATAATTGCTTCTACAAAATGTCGAAGCCTGATTTTTGTAGTATTCACACTGAAATTTTGCTAAGCTTTCCAACGAATTACCAGCCTCTCTATTAATGTTAATATTTTTAATGGCGCCCGCTAACATGACACCCGGCAATATAAGCATCACAAGTACCAATCTATTCATATTTAAACCTCCTAAATCAGACGGCAAATAAGTTAGTTTCATATATAAATATTATATCAGAGATAAGATTTTTTTATAGATTATAATGTGACTTATTTAGGTTAGCGTTTGGCTCAAAAAATAGCATATTACGAGCCAAATTAATCAAATTATGGGTTCACTTTGGAATTCAATTGGTGTGCCCCCCGCCCAAGGTTTTTACCAATAAAAAGTGTCTTTTTTATAACAGTCAGGCGAGTAGCCCATACAACGACACCAGCGTTCTTTATAAGCTTTAGTGCAGTTATCTAGCTCGTTATAATGCGAATAATTCTTTCTACAATATGTAGCAGCCAGGCTTTTATAATAATCGCATTGTAACGTAGTTGCATTTCTCAATGAATCAGCGGTTTCTGCGTTGGTTTTGGTGCGGGCGCTAGCTCTGGTGTTGTTACTAGTAATGTTATTAACAGTAGTGCTCATACTATTGGTATTACTAGAATTGGTATTACTAATAGCTCCGAAGATAAGCCCTGGTAGCAAAATTAATCCAAAAAGTATCTTGCTCATAATTTGCCTCTGTTTAAAGAATTTAACATTAGTTACTCAGATAGTAAGATTATAACAGAGGTAGTGAGTTTTTATAGATAACTACGAGTTAATTTAAAGAAAAAATCAAAAATTGTAAGCTAAATACATTATTATGTATTGGGACGACAACTACAATGAACGCGTTAATTAGTGGTGGTGCCTATAGATGTGTCAGCAACAGTTGTAAATTGATCCCCGACAACATCCTTGTTCAACTGAACAAATCTTTGAAAATTATCCAACTTGCATAAAAATATGAGCCATTAAACGCTCACTGAGAGATATAAATTATAACTGAGTTTCTAGACTTGCAACGCAAAAAGCCTAGCACCGACGTTCCTGAAGATCATCATAGTGACTGGCAGCGAATGTTTTAAGATCATGGCGAATTGTACTTCTCCGCCCTTGTCTAACCTTGCACGATACGATAGCTTTACTATTATCTAAGTGTATATTTCCAATCTATAATTCTAGCAGGTACAGTTTCTCTTTGTATAGAATCTGCCAATCCAGGGTATTCAAATCTTCTTCCAGGTGAGCTTCCAGATGATCCATATACGGTATCATATACGGTATACATTCCACCAACTACTGTTCCAACATCACTGCTTCTGGTAGCGGCAGCAGTAGCAGGGTATACGGTTGGAGCTAACGTTACATGTGGTGTCCTGCGAACCCGCACTACTAAATCATTACTACTAATAATACAGGTAAAACCAGATTCAGTTAAACGAGCTTGAGCTTGTTGTACAATATCAAAAAATATAGAAGGTATATTCTTATACGGCAATAATGAAACATGAATCAGATCTTCAGGTACAGGTTTTGTCATATTGTCTAATTTTAGACGAGCAAAAACTGAAATGATCTCATCAACTTTTGAGGTTATGCAGAGTTTTTTGCATTTAATTATTATTGCTTGTACATCAGCGCCCAATTTTATATCAGTACAGACTTTGTCTTGAAAGGTGATATTGAATGTAACATAGATATCACGGTAATCATAGAAGCCAGTTCTATCATCAAAGACTCGTAGATTTGGCAAACCTAGTGGCAGCAATAATGACTCAAGGAAGGCAACATATTCTTTTTTCTCATCAGTAAAATAGTTACCACATTTGTGAAAGGTACTATATTCTCTAAGCATTAGGCGTAGCATAATAGCTGCTCGCTCATTTGTTCTTGTACTTAATATTTGCTCTAAATCATTTAAGAATTGTTCAATAGCAGGTTTTACTCGTTTTTTTAATTTTTCGTTTTTTTCTTTTTTGTCTTTTTCTATTCTCGCATGCCTTTTGCTTGTGATTAATGCTTCTGCAGCACGTCTTCTCATTTCAATTTCTGTAGCTTGTACAACGGTTAGCGAAGGTGTCGACATTATAAATATCCTCAGTGTATGTATAATATTAAATCTAACAGAAATTATATATTAAGATGCTAAAATTTTGTACACTATAATAAACCGGCTCATAAAATCCCTTTTAAAAATCATTTTCCCTAATATATCTCATTGATTTAATTGGTGCCCCGGACAGGATTCGAACCTGTGACCTTCCCCTTAGGAGGGGGACGCGCTATCCCCTGTGCCACCGGGGCAATATTATTTTGATTTTATAAACTTTATTGCGTTATGCAATCTAGTGATCACAATATTTTTACTTAATACCGCCATAGTCTCATTAATAGATGGCGAATTAGTGTGGCCTAGTAAAGCCACACGAATTGGCTGCGCAACATCTGGGAATTTTAAACCCGTTTCCGCGACTAAGTCATTAAGATGTTTATGCAAAGCTTCAGCAGTCCATTCAGAATCTTTGAGATCTTGAATTTTTAACAACACTTTATTGAGAACATTTAGGCTATTAGCCGTAAAAAATTTATCCGTAGCTGCTGGATCATATTTTATCTCATCAATATAAAACTCAGCCACTTTACCAGCCAATTCTTTAAGATTTTTAGCTCTTGGTTTTAAAAGCTCAACTACTTTTTCTAATTTAGGTTTATTGGGTTTATTAGCATTATTAAGATCTAATTTATATTCATCTAAAAACGGCATAACATATTTAATAATTTTATCATTATCTAAATGTTTTAGATAATGCTGATTAAACCAAATTAATTTTTGTGGATCAAAAATTGCTGGAGACTTATGAACATCATCGATACGAAATAAATGAATCATTTCTTCTACAGAGAAAATTTCTTGATCGCCATGAGACCAACCAAGACGGACCAACGCATTTAATAAAGCTTCCGGCAGAATACCTTCTTTTTGGTAGGCAAGGACATTAGTCGCGCCATGGCGTTTTGATAGTTTTTTTCCATCTGAGCCTAATATAGCCGATACATGAGCAAATTGTGGT
>JAGOUU010000007.1 GCA_018061105.1 Gammaproteobacteria bacterium | reverse complement strand
ACATAAATTACTGCAAGAAAGTGTAAAATATAAAGATCTTGGCTTGTTAATTATAGACGAAGAACACCGATTTGGAGTTGGTCAAAAAGAAAAAATAAAAAAAATGCGGGCCAATATAGACATCTTAAATCTTACGGCAACCCCTATTCCCCGCACTCTTAATTTGGCTCTTTCTGGCATAAGAGATTTGTCTATCATAACAACCCCGCCGCAAAAACGTCTTGCGATAAAAACTTTTCTCTATGAACGCAGTCGCGAATTAATTTGTGAAGCAATTAGTCGCGAATTAAAGCGCGGTGGCCAAGTTTATTTTTTACATAATAATATTAAAACTATTGATCAGACATATCAAGAAGTCGCTGATTTATTCCCAGAAGCCAAAATTACGACAGCTCATGGCCAAATGCGTGAGCGTGAGTTAGAAAAAATTATGTCTGACTTTTATCATCGCAGATATCATATTTTAATTTGTACAACTATAATAGAAACAGGGATAGATATACCTTCTGCTAATACTATTTTGATAGATCGCGCTGACAAATTGGGTCTGGCTCAATTACATCAATTACGCGGACGAGTTGGTCGTTCGCATCACCAAGCCTATGCTTATTTATTTAAACCGAAAGATGCAAAAATTAGTCCTGATGCCGAAAAACGTCTAGAAGCTATTTCAAAGCTAGAAAATCTAGGTGCTGGATTTGTATTAGCTAGTCACGATATGGAAATACGGGGTACTGGTAATTTATTGGGCGACGAGCAAAGCGGTCATATTGAAGCTATCGGTTATAATTTATATATGGAATTATTGAATAAAACAGTTACAGCTCTAAAAGCTGGTGAAGTTTTAGATTGTACTCAATTAGAACAAGAATCCTGCGAAGTTGATCTAAAACTCTCATCTCTATTGCCTGAAGAATATATTCCTGATGTTAATCAACGTTTAATTTTGTACAAACGAATTGCATCTGTTAGTAATCAAGAACAATTATTAAATTTAAAATTTGAAATTACAGATAGATTTGGCAAGCTCCCTGAAGCAGTAAATAATTTATTTACCGCTACAGAGATCAAACTCAAAGCTCAGCCAATTGGCATAACCAAAATTGATATCGGTAATAACTCTGGAAAAATAAAGTTTAATACCAAACCTAAAGTTAATCATGCTGAATTAATGAGTTTAATTCGAAAAGAATACAGAAATTATAAACTAGCTGGCTCTGATCTGTTAAATTTTACTTTCCCTATGGAAAATTTAGAACAAAAATATAATACTATCACTACGATACTTGATCGCATAAAATTACCATGAGAAATTTAACCAATCTAACTAGTTTAAATAAAATAACTATAAATATATTTTTATTTCTAACTGTTCTCTTATCTAATTCTTCTATATTAGCTAACTCTAGCTCTAATTATCAAATAGAACTAATAATATTTAAAAATAATAAAGTAGATGAAATCTACAAAGAGCACTGGCCAAAACAACAAGCGTTGCTCACCAAGCCAGAAAATGCTTTTAATTTAATTAAAGCACCAGAATTATCTGAAATAACAGAACAAAACAAATTACCAGATGAACTAGTAAGCTCAGAAAATAATTATGTATTGTTATCAAAAGATAAATTAAAACAAACTGGAATTTATAATAAACTTAAAAATAGTAGACGTTACACAACTATATCTCATATAGGCTGGCAACAACCGAAAAGAAGTTTAAAAAACTCTCAGCCTATTTATTTTCAACTTGGTAAAGAATTTAATAATACTCCAGAATTAGCTGGTATTATTAAATTTTCTGTCAAAAAATTTGTACATGCCAAAATAGATTTATTACTAGAACAGCCTGTACAAATTACTAATCCTGCTACTAACCAGTTTGTTTTAGTTAATAACACTGATAAGTCTGACGCTAATCTACAAGGCTTTCTATTAAGCGAAGAACGACGTTTAAAAAATAATGAATTAAATTATTTTGATCACCCTGCTTTTTCAGCCATTATGGTTGTGAGTGAAGTTTAGTATTAATACGATTATATTAGCTAATTTTAGTTTTTTATTGTAGTCTTCGTGACTTCATAATAATTATAAAATTATAACAAGAGTACAATGATGCTTGGACGATTATTTTCACCAGGTAAAACCTCAGGCTCAACAAGGCCACACCAGCTAGCGGGGCTTAAAAACCACAAGAGAGCTGGGATGACAATTCCCAGGTGAATAAATACGTTACTCATGCTCTTTGGCAACAGCAAAAATCCCTGGAGCATTACGTAAATATTCTTTATAATCCATGCCGTAACCATAGATATATCTGTTTTCGACTGTTAAAGCACAATAATCTGCTTTATTAATTGCGCCAGGCTCCCGCTTGCATTCTTTTTCAATAAGCACAGCAGTGTAAACTTTTTTAGGGCTTTGAGCTTCAACAAATTCAACTATTCTAGACAGCGTAATCCCACCATCTAAAATGTCATCAATAATTAAAACCGTTCTGTCTTTTAAAGAACGCGTAGGTTTTACTATCCAGTGTAAATCTTTGCCAGTTGTATCGCCACGGTAACGAGTAGCGTGTACATAATCAATTTCCATAGGGAAATGCAGGCGTTTTAATAAACCACCAGCGGGAATTAACCCACCGACCATTACTGTTAAACATACTAGATTAGTCTCAGATAAATCAGCATCTATCTTAGCAGCCATTTTATCAATAGCGGCTTCCACTTGCTCTACTGTAAATAATTGGGTAGATTTGGCTAAAACGTCATTAATGTGTTCTAAAGATAAATGAGCAGTCATAGATAATATTCACTAGAAGTTATATTAAAATATTATTCTATTATAATTAAATTAATCCACTCTCACAAGGCTTATTAATAATATACCAAGTTATCTTAATAATAATAAGTTTGATCTTCTGTGTTAGCTACTAAAAACCCCTGTTTTCTCAGTGCACAGCTATCACATTTACCACAAGCGTGGCCTTTGTCATTAGCCTGATAACATGAAACTGTATCATAGTAATTTACTCCTAGACTATGGCCTAACTGAATAGTCTCGGCTTTAGATAAATTTAATAATGGCGTTTTAATAGTAATATTTTCAACAGCTACATCGATTAATTTTTGATAAGCAACAAAATATTCAGGCCGGCAGTCTCTATAACCACTATAATCTATAAAACTAGCACCTATGAATATACTATGAGCTTTAATGATCTCAGCCCACCCTAATGCTATAGAAATAAAAACTGTATTTCTAGCCGGAACATAAGTAACCGGAATTTCTGTATTATGGGGATCATAATCAGGAACAGGTATGCTATGGTCCGTTAAAGCCGAGTGCCCAAGCTGGGTTAAAAAATTTACATCTATAATCTTGTGCTCGATAACTTGATATTTTTGAGCTATTTTTTTAGCAGATTCAAGCTCGATACTATGGCGCTGGCCGTAATTAAAACTTAAAGCATAGCAATTATATTGCTCGTGTTTTGCCAAAGCTAGTACCGTCGTTGAGTCCAAGCCACCTGATAATAAGACTATACAATTTGGCTTTTTTGAGTCATGATGCATGATTATAATTTTATAATTAATTGCAAAAATTTAGATCAGGATTGTATCGTGTCAGACATTTTACTTCAATATTTATTATTTCTAGCCAAAGCTGTAACTGTAACTGGGTCTATTCTAATAATAGTCATTGGCATATTAGGCTTCTCAGCCAAGCAAAAACAAGCTCTCAAAGGTGGCCGTTTACATATTGAAAACCTTAGTGAAAAAATTAAAAATCAATTAAACGAAGTAAAAGGCATGATTTTTGATAAAAAACAATTTAAACTATTGTTAAAACAAGAAGCTAAAGAGTCTAAAAACACTAAAAAAACTTATAAAAATAAAAAAAATATAACTAATATAAATTCAGAAGAGCCGTCTAAGCCGCGTCTGTTTGTTTTAGACTTCGATGGCGATATCAAAGCCTCTGCAGTCACCGAGCTACAATCTTGTATAAATGCTATATTGCCAGTTCTTGATAAAAAACATGACGAGGTGTTAGTAAAACTTGAAAGCGGCGGCGGCATGGTACATGCTTATGGCTTAGCTGCGTCTCAACTAGATAGACTCAGACAACAAGGAGTTAAACTTACAATAACTGTTGATAAAATAGCTGCCAGCGGTGGTTATATGATGGCATGTGTAGCCGATCAAATTATTGCAGCTCCTTTTGCTGTCATAGGTTCTATTGGTGTTGTTGGGCAAATCCCCAATTTTCATAAGCTTCTTGAAAAGCACAATATAGAATTTGAACAACATACTGCTGGCGAGTATAAAAGAACATTAACAATGTTTGGTAAAAATGATAATAAAGCCAGAGAAAAATTTAAAGACGAGCTAGAATTAACTCACGAATTATTTAAAAAATATATTACTGATCGCCGGATTAATCTAGACATCGAAGAAGTAGCAACCGGTGAATACTGGTACGGCACAATAGCCAAGCAAAAAAATCTTGTGGATAAAATAGCCACTTCAGATGACATAATATTAGACTATTATAAAACTCATGAGCTATTTTCTGTAAAATATGAAAATAAGAAATCTTTATCGGAAAAATTAACCAGCTCGGCACAAAGTTTATTAAATATATTTAAAGCTAATTTTACTTCAGCTTTTTAATTTTTTATAATTTTATTGTTAATCATGGAGGATTGATGATGCGAGCATTATTTATTAATAATTATGGATCTACTGACAGTATACAATTAGATAACACTTCTGTTAACCTACCCGAGATTACATCTCATGAACTTTTAGTCAAGGTCCATGCTTGCGCTCTTAATCCTGTAGATTATAAAGTCTGCCATGGAGATCTAAAAGATTTATTATCGGTCAATTTTCCCTATGTTTTTGGCATCGATGTCTCCGGAGTGATTACTAAACTGGGTGCATCTGTTAAGAACTTGAGCATAGGCGACGAAGTTTTTTTTGCTAATGAACTAGCGCTAGGCGGCGGCTGCGCTGAATATTGCGCAGTTAATGCCAACTTAGTTGCAAAAAAACCAGATATTTTATCCCACGTTGAAGCAGCCGCTTTACCTGTAATTGGGCTAACAGTTGTTCAGTGCCTACGGGATTATGCTAATATTAAAGCTAACGATAAAATACTTATTCATGCTGGAGCTGGTGGCGTAGGAAGCTTAGCTATTCAATATGCAAAAGTTCAAGGCGCTAAAGTATTTACTACTGCCCGCAAAGTCAACCATCAAGATTTATTTGAACTAGGCGCTGATCATTGTATCGATTACGAAAAAGAAGACTTTGTTGCAGTCTGCGAAAGTTTTGGCAAAATGGATATTGTCTTAGAAACCGTTGGAGGTTTAAATTATCCAAGAAGCATTCTAGCATGTAAAAGCGGCGGTAGTGTACCCTGCATCATTAACCATCCCGATTTGGATACTCTTAACATAAGTCAAAAAAATAACGTGAAAACCGACTTTATTCTAATGGATTGCAACTCACAAGATCTCCAAGAAATCTCTAACTTAATTATTAATTATAAAATTAAGCCAATAATTAATAAAGTTATAGATTTAAATAATACCTTAGAAGAATTAAAAAAATTAGAATCAGGCAAATCAAAAGGTAAAGTTGTAATTGAATACTTCAATTAGTTTGCTCTTGTTTTTTTACAATGTTAAAATCTGACATTGATTTTAATTTGTAAATTAATTTGGAGATTTATGTCAACAGTAAGTTCATTTGTTTTAAAAACCACATGCCTGGATTTATTATCGCATTGCGAAGAGCTAAAATTGCGTGGACTTTCTCCTGCCGGCGCTGAATATAATCGGCTCTTGGCTGAAGTACGTAATTTAATCAACCCACAATTTGCTGACCATTTGGACTATATTTTTAAGAACTATCCTGACTTCATACCTAAAACAGTAACAAAAGCTATTTTTATTGCTCATGAAGAGATTAAACAAATTGAAGACTTAGCAACAAATATAGATTCTCCACAACCTCTTGTTGCAAAAAGAAAATTAGACGCTCTATACCATAAAAGCTTGCAGCAATACATGTCAGCAGTTAGCAAGATTAAGTTAAAAAGGTTTCAGGATTGTATTAATAAACTAGCAGCCGATCTTCACCAATTGATAGAAAATCCATCTAAAACTACTGAAGATGAATTTGCAAGAAGTTGTGCTTATTTTAATAAAAAGATCTGGTCAAGGCTTGAACTAAAATTAGTAACATATATTAAATACCAATTATATGTGGGGGCTATATCTAGATTTAGCACGAGAGCTGCTGCGACTTCTTCAGCTACTTTGCTTGTTAGACCTGTACTAACAGCTTCAGCAGCATATGCAGCTTCTAAAATAGTCGATGCACCAGTATCTAGACCTACTCCTGAGTAATAATTTCTTAAAAAAACGGTGCTTTTCTGCTATTATTTAAATATATATATTAGAAAAAATTATTTAAAAGACTACAGAAAAATGGCACGAGGCATACATGAGCTAAATCTGAATACTGATATCATTAATATAGATCAAAAGCTATTTATTAAACTAATAGACAATAATAATTTATTTGTTTTTCAAAATTTGGCTCAAGCTTACGAAGCAGAGTTTTCTAGTATCACGGACAAATCACCCAATGCTCAAGGACTCTTTTCTTTAGATACCCTACCCACGCAACCTTGCATAGGGTATTTAGTTTATCAAGAAACCTCCCCTTTAGGCTTCTGCGTATTAGATATCGATGCACAACCCATGTATATCGCTGAATTTTATATTATTCCATCCCAAAGAAAGAAAAAAATAGGGATACAGTTTTCTCATTATATTTTTAGTAAACATCCAGGATATTGGCAAGTACAACAGATCAAAGGTGCAGATAATGCCGTTAAATTTTGGAGAAAGTCGATATCAATTTATACATTAGATAATTACAAAGAAGAAATGCTGGAAGATCCTGTTTGGGGCCAGGTCACGAGACAAACTTTTTTATCAATTTCATCTGACTTATAAAATATTCATCTAAAATCAAACTCCAGCCCTGAAATATAAATACTCTGGATTACTTTAATATCAAGTTCCTGCGCAATACTTTTGCATGCACTCAGGGTGATTAAAATGCTGTATTTTTAATCACCTGAACAAATTGAAATAATGGCAAGAATAGCTTTTTATAAACCAGAATCAAAAAGTTACCCTGGTTTATAATTTTCATTATTTTTTTCGAGATTTAAGAGCGCTATTTGTTAGATCTTTTAGTAACTTCATAGGAAGACTAGTTTTTTTAGTTTTAGACTTTTTAGCTGCTGGTTTTTTAGCTGCTGGTTTTTTAGCTGCTGGTTTTTTAGCTGCTGGTTTTTTAGCTGCTGGTTTTTTAGCTACTGGTTTTTTAGCTGCTGGTCTTTTAGTAACTGCTTTTTTAGCTGTTGACTTTTTCTTTGTTGCCATAAGTTTTAATCCTAAGTAATTAATGTTAATCCATTAGATTATAGCTTAACAAATTTCTTCTAACAAACAAATAATTTTTTTTACAAATATTTAACAAAGATAGATTGTAGATCAGATTTAGCCTCCAGAAATATCATCCTCAGCCTCTAATGCTATAGGGATCATTGATTTTTTACAATCTAAAAATCCATACGGCAAACAAACCTCTTGGCCACGACCAGTTTTACCACGTGGTTCATTAATAACAGTAATTGGATAAGACTCAGTTAAATCTTGTGCATAAAGCAAATCTTGCATTTGTTGTCTGGATTTTACTGTCATGATAATTTCTCTAATTTTGGTACTACTTTTAAAACCTTTTAGATAATAACAAGCATCTTTTCGAAATTTTATTAAGGCTTGCTCTTCACCAAACCAAGTAATCATTAAATCCAAATGACGTAACATTATAGCAATAACTTGCTGTAAATTTGGTTCTTCCGCTCTAGCTGAACCATCTATTAGATTGAGAATATCTCTAAATAACCATGGTCGACCTAAGCAACCACGCCCAATGACTACACCATCACAATTTGTTTTTGCAATCATATCCAAGACATGCTCTGCCATAAAGATATCACCATTACCAAGAACTGGGATATATTTTAATGTAGATTTCAATAATTTTATTGCTGACCAATCAGCAGTTCCAGAATACATTTGTGCTGCAGTGCGAGCATGCAAAGCGATTGCTGAACAACCTTCATCTTGTGCAATAACACCCGTATCTAAATAGGTTAAATTTTGGTCATTAATACCCATTCGGCATTTAACAGTAATAGGTATATTTTCGGCATTTTTTACCGCCTGACTAATAATACTTCTTAATAGATTTACTTTATATGGTAATGCTGCTCCACCACCGTTTCGCGTAACTTTTTTTACCGGGCAACCAAAGTTTAAATCTATATGATCAACTTTGTCTTCACCAACTAAGCGTTTTACCGCCTCTCCAATATAATAAGGATCTATGCCATAAAGTTGAATACTTCTTGGGTTTTCATTAGGTCCAAACTTCGCTATTTGAAGAGTTTTGATATTATTTTCTACTAACGATCTTGCTGTTACCATTTCACTGACAGCAAGGCAAGGCCCAAATTCTCGACACAATTGTCTAAAAGGATAATGCGTAATCCCAGCCATAGGCGCTAAAACAACCGGCGGCCAAATACTTAAATGACCGTAAGCTAGGGGTTTTATAGTTTTATGAGCAAATTTAAACTGTGTATTAATCATGCTACAATAGTATCAGCACTTCAACTAAATTAAAAGCATTAATACTACTGCCAGCCTTCGAGATGCTTTTCCAAACGTTGCATAGCTTTACTATGCAATTGACAAACTCTCGATTCAGTCACAGATAAGATCTCACCAATTTGCTTTAAACTTAATTCATTATCATAGTATAGAATTAAAACTATCCGTTCTTTTAGCGGCAATTTTTCTAAATTTTCATCTATAGCTTTGCGGAGAAATTTATTTTCAATATTACCAAAGATATCTTTGTCGTCATTAGAAACTAAAAAGTTTTCTTCTTCTAAGCCTATGTCTTCAAAATGAAAAATTTTATAATTGCTTTTAATGCTACCTAGTTTATTGTACTCTTTTTCTGTTATATCGAGATGCTGACAGAGCTCAGAAGTGCTAATATCTTTATGATTATGATCAGAGATATAATCATTAGCTTTTGCCAATAATTTACTACTACGATGAGCAGATCGTGGTAGCCAATCTTCCCGTCTTATTTCATCTATCATTGAACCTCTAATCCGAATCCCAGCATAGGTTTCAAAACTTGCCCCTTTGGTTGGATCATAATTTTTAGCAGCTTCGAGTACAGCCATGAGGCCAACCTGAGTTAAGTCATCAAGATGAATATTTGGCGGTAATCTAGCGATAGTTCTTAAAGCAATACTTCTAACTAGATTTTTATAGCGTTTGAGCAATTCATCTTGAGACATCTCTTTGATGTTCTTATCCATAAAGAAAACAACTCAATTATTATTGTTGTTATTAAGCGTTATAATTCTTATATTGTTTTATATTTTTTATATGTACACTGTAGAGTATAGCAATGGGCAAAATTTTTTTTGTATTTTAGGTTATTTTTTTATTTATAGCTAAAATCTCAACTAGATAAATCCAGTCCCATCAGGTAAGATTACTTAATATTTGAGATTGTAGCTTTAGTTAGCTTTAGGATAAATTAGCCTATGGAAACTCAATCCCCTACCCTAAATTCTGTTATAAATAATGATTATTACCGTCATTTATTTGGTGTGATATGTAAGATCTTGGCGTTGTCAGGCTTCTGCATTTTATCTTTAAGCTTTGAAAACCCTGAAAGCTATAAGATGGACTCGATAACCCAACTAGGCTTTTTAAGCTTATTAGGTAGTGGGCTGTTGTTACCATTTGTTTGGATCTTTTTTAAAAAGCAATTAAGATCAGCCAATTTAAAGCTATACCCACTACGCGCTGTGCTAACTATTATAGCCATGCTAGCTTGGATTGAAGCGGTCAAAGCCTTTGGTAGCACCAATGCTATATTAGTTAATTATTTATCACCATTAGTAACTCTTACTTTAGCTTCTTTATTTAAAGCTGAACGAATAAATTCTAACTGCATATTTCTTGGGTTAATTTGTTACAGCATTATAGCTTTTACATTGCGAGTTGAAATTGCTATTTCGAGTTATGGTTTTATTGTAGCAATAATATCTACTATTCTTTGGTCAACTTATGAAGTAATTTGCAAACAACAAGTGCATACCGAACATTATGTCGTGCAGGCTTTCTATACTTTTTTATTTGCAGGTTTGTTTTTATTACCTTTTTATTATCAAAATATACCCAATTTAATCAATAGCGATAATTTAATAAGCTTTGCTGGCATGAGCATTTTAAGAATCTTCAATGTGTTACTATTATTTTTAGCTATACAAGTTTCAACACTAAACTGGCTAGCACCTGTTTCTTATCTGAAGTTTGGTTTAATTGCCTATTGGTCGTATATGTTACAAGGCACCGTACCAAAGACTGAACATATTATTACAGTAATCTTATTAGTTACTATCAATATTATTGCCCTTCGGCTTAGATTAAAAGCAAGAACATCATCCTAGTAACTCTCTAATATATTGCCCAAACTGCTCATGCTCGACTAAAAAAGCATCGTGCCCATAACCTGAAGTATGCTCAATAAATTTTGGATCATAACCACTGTTTAAAAATAAATTATATATCTCTTGTTGTTGTTCAATAGGAAACAGGATATCACTAGTTATTCCAGCAATAGAAATATTAATTTTAGTTGTAGCATTAACAAACCCAGCAGAATGATAAGATTTTTTAATAGTCAAATCATACAAATCCATAGCATTTAATAAGCATAGATATGATTGGCTATCAAAATATTTGATAAATTTATCTGCATTATAATTAAAATAATTATACAACTCTGTATCTTTATACACTCCTGTTAAATAAGTTAAATAATTTGAATGATTTTGATCAGAACTAAACTGCATATTAACAGCAACAAATCGATTATTTAATTCATCTATACTTCTATAATAAGAATAACCTAACATTCTAGCTATTTTTAGGCCGTATTGAGGATTATTTAAATTAGCTTTTATTATCTCTTGCTGGATCATCCTGTTGAAAATATTAATTGGATAAGCCCGAGCACATGTAGCAGCAACAAATAAATTTTCAACTGTTTCCGGGTATAACTGCATCCAAGCTAAACTTAACATTCCACCCATAGAGCTGCCAATAATTAATTTAATTTTAGTTATACCTAAATAATCTAATAATAATTTTTGAGAAATAACCATATCATGAATAGTTATCAATGGAAAATTATCATAATTTACAGGCCCTGTTGAGCCAAAACAACTACCTAAATTATTAATGCAAATTATATAGTATCTATTAGTATTCAGAGGCTTGTCAGGACCAATCATATCATCCCACCAACCTGGATTGGATTGGGAGCCAGATTGGTTATTATAATTTGAAGCATGTGCACTCATAGACAAAGAATGATGAACTAAAATAATATTATTTTTTTCTGTGTTTAAATTACCATAAGTTTCATAAGATAATTCTAGTCTAGTTAAATAATTACCACTGACTAAGTCAAATCTCTCTTGTTGGGTATAGCAATAAGTTCCATCAGTGTTACAGGTGTTTCTATTATTGGCATTTTTTGGCATAATACTTTTTAATTTACTTTAGTTTGACTAGTCTAACCAGTTTAAACATAATTTGAGGCTATTTTCAATGAACTTTGCTTTAACTGAAGAGCAATTAGCAATTAAAGAACTTGCTAAACAATTTGCTATGCAAGAAATTGCACCCTTTGCAGCCAAATGGGATCAAGAACAATTTTTTCCAGTTGATACTTTTCGCAAAGCAGCTGAACTTGGGATGGGTGGATTATATACCAAATCAGATGTTGGTGGGACCAATCTTTCTCGATTAGAGTCTGCTTTAATATTTGAAGAATTATCTAAAGCCTGTGTTGCAACTGCAGCTTATATTTCTATTCACAATATGGTCTGCTGGTTCATCGATTACTATGGCAGTGATAATTTAAGAACCAAGTATCTACCAAAATTAACCAAATTTGATTACCTAAGTAGTTATTGTCTAACTGAACCAGATTCGGGCTCAGACTCAGCTAATATGAAAAGTATAGCTATAGAAAAAAATGATTATTATTTATTAAATGGCTCTAAAGCATTTATTTCGGGTGGATCCGTCAGTGATATATATTTATGCATGGCTAAAACACCTACTGAAGATAAACCAAATGGTATTAGCTGTTTCCTTATTGAAAAAAATACCAAGGGTCTGTCCTTTGGCGAAAAAGAAAAAAAATTAGGTTGGAATTGCCAGCCGACAACACAAGTTTTTTTTGAAAACTGTGAAATTCCCAAAGAAAACATGGTCGGCCAAAAAAATAATGGCTTTAAAATGGCTATGGAAGCGCTCAATGGCGGCAGAGTTAATATTGCTGCTTGCTCGATTGGCGGTGCAGATGCTTGTTTAAGTCAAAGTAAAATTTATTGCCACGAACGAAAACAGTTTGGACAGCCTTTAGATAAATTGCAAACTTTACAATTTCAATTAGCGAAAATGGCAACAGATTTACATGCAGCAAAACTAGTTACTTATTATGCTGCTAATGCATTAGATCACAAAAACTCTCAGAATAACCAAGAATATATTATGCACTGCGCCATGGCTAAACAGTTTGCTTCGGACATCGCTTTTAATATTGCAAACTCTGCTTTACAATTACATGGTGGGTATGGCTATTTGAAAGAATATAATATTGAACGTTTTTTTCGCGATCTCAGAGTTCATCAAATCCTTGAGGGTACTAATGAAATTATGAGTTTAGTGATAGCTAGACAATTATTAAATTACTAATTATTTAGGGAGCAGCCAGTAATGTCAGAATATAATTATAAGAATCTTTTATTAGAAAAAACTTCTGAGAATTTCTTACTTATCACAATCAATAGACCAAAATCTCTTAATGCTTTAAGCTTCGAATTATTAACTGAACTAGATGCTATTTTAGATAATATTTCTAAAATTAACAATAAAACCAAAGGGATAATTATTACTGGCTCAGAAAAATCATTCTGTGCTGGGGCTGATATAGAGCAATTAGCTGAATTAGATACTACTACAGGCTATAAATTTGCTAAATTTGGTCAGAGTGTTTTCTCTAAATTAGAACAATTGCCTATACCTTCTATAGCTGCTGTAAACGGCTATGCCTTTGGCGGAGGCTGTGAACTGGCCATGTCAGCTAGTATCAGAATAGCAGCCGCTAAAGCTCAATTTGGCCAACCTGAAGTTAAACTGGGAGTCATTCCTGGCTATGGTGGCACTCAAAGATTAGCAAGACTTGTTGGCAAGGGCCGAGCACTTGATTTATGTTTATCAGGTAGATTTATTGATGCCCAAACGGCTTTAAATTGGGGCTTAGTAAACGACGTGGTAGATAATACAGACAATAATTTACTTGATCACACTAAAAAGTATTTATCTACTATTACAAATATGGCACCTCTAGCAATTGCTAGTGTTATTAGTTCTATCAATTATGGTTTTGATTTAAGCTTAGCAGATGCTTTAGAGTTAGAATCTCTACATTTTGCAAAAACTTGTGGTTCCAATGATAAAAACATTGGCGTTAAAGCTTTTTTATCAAAACAAAAAGCTGAGTTTAATGGTAATTGATTATTATGATATCCACACAAGAAATTATTACTTATACCACCAATAATATTGGCATAATTAATCTCAACCGTCCTAAAGCCTTAAATGCTTTGAATCATACAATGATTCTGGCTATGTATAATATATTATTACAATGGCAAAACGATCCCAATGTTCTTGCCGTTTTGATCAGGGGTAATTGTGAACGAGCTTTTTGCTCTGGCGGCGATATCAGATCTTTGTATTTAAACGGTCGCACAACCCCTCTAGATTGCATGCAGTTTTTCCAAGATGAATATAATCTTAATACTTTAATTAAAAATTACACTAAGCCCTACATCGCTCTATTACATGGGATCACCATGGGTGGTGGTATAGGTGTCAGTATACATGGTAGTCACAAAGTCGCTGCAACAAATCTAGTTTTTGCCATGCCTGAAACAGGTATTGGTTTTTTCCCAGATGTTGGTGGTAGTTATTTTTTATCACGTTGCCCAGATTATACTGGAATATATTTAGGTCTAACCGGAAATAAAATTAACTGTTTTGAAGCTAAATCTATAAATTTAATCGATAATATAATTTCTGATCAAGATTATAATAAAATTTTTGATAAAATCATTACTGAGCTAGCTAATTTTGATTTTGATATCAATAATAATATTTATAAGCAAATTACTAGCATCATAAATAATCACTGTAACACTACTGAAGAATCTAATAATCAAGCTATTAATAATAATTTAAATATTATCAAAAACACTTTTAAATATAATACGCTTACGGAAATTATTACAGCTCTAGAAAAATATTCTAGTAATTCAGACTTTGCTCAAAAAACTCTTGAGATCTTAAAACAGAAATCTCCTACTAGTTTAGTATTGACTCTTGAATTACTTAATCGTGGTAAAAATTTAGATTTTAAAAACTGCATGAAAATGGAATATGGACTAGCTTATGGATTCTTACAGCATAATGATTTATACGAGGGTATCAGAGCAGCTATTATAGATAAAGATAATAATCCCAAATGGGATAAAGTAGACATTTTTCACACGAATAATTTCAAGTACCAGGAACATTTTATTAGCAGTATGGCGGAAAAATTATTTACTTGATAGGAAAATTTAGGTAATTCTATCTTGAAACACTCGACTTAATTTTGTTTCTGCTGGTTGAACTGTTGACTGCATGATCTCTTCATTAGATCTAACTTTATAATAGACAGTCATGCTATTACCAGAATCAGTATATTCAACTTTATCAGCCAAGCTATGAATAATGTATAAACCCTTACCAGAAACTTTATGCAGCATTAAAGGCATTGCTGTATATTTTTTATAGTCAAAACCTTGACCACTATCTTCTATCTGTATAGTTAATAAATTATCCTCAGAGCTGTAAGATAAATTTAAATTTACAAATCCTTCTGTTAAATCTGATAATTTCTGTTTTCTAATTTGATAAAATTTTTCTAATCCGAATTGTTGTTTTATATCAGAAGATAAATTTAAAATCCCATGATCAACAGAGTTATTATATAACTCTGTTAATATAGTTGTGATTTCGCTGGTAGAAATTTGAGGTAATAAACTCTTTAGACTATTAACCAATTCAGGAATAGGATTAATTTGTTGAATATTTTTTGTATTGTAAACATATTGCTGTCGCCAATTACTGTCCATATCAACCTCTTAATCCAATATTAAAATATTGAATTATTCTTTATTCAATATTGAATAGACTATCCAATTTTGTTATATATAATATTCTTTTGATGTCAGTGGGAGTGTTTACTATTTGAATTTTAGCGTCATCTCCGCCAGCATAGTCTCTAAGTGTTAATAACATACCTAAAGCCGAGCTATCTAAATAGTCAGAATGCTTTAAGTCAATCACATATTTATCAACACTATGACCCGACTTTTCATAGCTATCTCTAAAGTCATGTAATGCTCTGAAGTCAAAACGACCATTGATATGAATTGTTAGGGCATGATCTTTTTCACTGAAATAAGTGTCTACTGACATTTCACTAGCTCTAGCCATGTTACACCTCTAAATCTCGTATAATAACTCTTTTATAATTTTGCTAAATTTTACAGACTCACATACATACTAGCAAATTAACTAAATAATGCAAATTGAGATTCCATAGTGGGCTTCAAATAACAAATGAAGAATATTAAATTTATAGCTGCAATAAAATTATTTTATTATTTACTATTGATTTGATTGGTAGTCAACGCAATATTGGTAACGGCTCGGAGTAAGGCATGCAGACCATTTTTTCGAGTCGGACTTAAATGCTGCTCAAGCCCGATAACAGCAATAAATTCCGGAGAGGTTTGTAATATTTCTTCTGGTGTACGATGATTATAAACGCTTAGAAGCAAATAGATTAGGCCGTTAACTATAGCAGAATCACTTACAGCAAAAATATTAATAATATTTTTATTTTCTATTTGTTCTAGCTTGTAGTACATCCAAACATTGGATTGACAGCCTTTAATTTTGTATTGATCTTGCTTATAACTTTCAGAAAACTCAGGTAATTGATTACCTAAATCTATAATAAATTGGTATTTATCAAGCCAATCGTCGAATAAATTAAAATTATCAATGATTTCTTGTTGAGAATTAAATATTGTCATATGGATAGTGCTATTAGCATTTCTAAATCTGCTGAAGTAAAGCCAGATTTTATTCTATTATTGTAATCAAAAGGTGGCTTAACCTGACTACTAGCGTGTTTAATTATTAGCTGTTTAAAAGTTTCAACTGGATTTAAATTTCTTTCAATACACAGATAATTATACCAATAGTTGCCAATAGCCACATGGCCTACTTCTTCATCTAGGATAACATTTAAAATTTCTACGGCTTTATAATCTTTTATGAGCTTAAATTTCTCTATTATAAGAGGTGTCACGTCTAAACCTCGTGCCTCCATAATTCTCGGGACCAAAGCCATACGAACCAAGACATCATAATCTGTTAAGACTGCTAATTCCCATAGTCCATTATGAGCAGGAAAATGACCATAATTATACCCAAGCTCTATTAGATAATTATTTAATAAATCAAAATGTTTAGCTTCTTCAAACGCTACGGTAAGCCAATTACTATAATAATCTTTGGGCATATTTTGAAACCTGTAGATGGCGTCCCAGGCTAAATTTATAGCATTAAATTCTATATGGCAAATTGCATGAATGAACGCTGCTCTCCCCTCTAAAGAACCCAAACGTCTACGGGGTAACTGACGCGGCTGAACCAATAAAGGCCTATTAGGCCTACCAGGAACAATTATTGACTGTATATTAGAGACTGCTTTTAAATCTAAGCGCCCTAATTCCCAATCGTATTTATATTGATTAGTTAGAGTTAGTTTTTGGGTAGGATCTGCCTCTAAAATAGTCTGTAGAGCAGCCTGAAATAAATTAGTAATCATAAGGACTAATATATCAAACTTCTTGGAATTAAACCAGCTAAACCTAATTTAAACTCTAAACTTTAGATTATAATTATAAATTATAGTAAATTTTGAGATTCGATACTCGTACTTCTTATATTTTTAGAAAGTTGCTTTTTAACTTTAGCGATATCATTACGATTAGTATGTAGACGGTGCAAATATTCACAATTTATATTGCCAGTTATATATTTCCCATCAAAGACAGACGATTCAAAATTTACTAATGCAGGATTTTTAGAACTTATAGCTGCTTTTAGATCTTCTATATCTTGATAAAAAAGTTTATCTGCATTCAAATAAATTGCAATTTCTTCTTCAGTTTTGTTAGATGCAATTAATTCATCTTGACTCGGCATATCTATGCCATATACATTGGGATATCGAACTGGTGGCGCAGCTGAAGCAAAATAAACTTTATTTGCACCAGCATCACGAGCCATTTGAATGATTTCTTTACTCGTAGTTCCACGAACAATAGAATCATCTACTAATAAAACATTTTTATCTTTAAATTCGTCATAGACTGCATTTAATTTTTGACGCACAGATTTTTTACGCAATTGTTGACCAGGCATAATAAAAGTCCTGCCTATATAATGGTTTTTAATCAAACCTTCTCGGTATTTAGCTCCTAAGTGATAAGCTAAAGTGATAGCAGCAGTTCGACTAGTGTCAGGTATCGGCATCACAACATCGATGTCATGATGAGGAAAAACTCTATTAATTTTAGCAGCTAATTTTTTACCCATATGCAATCTGGCTTTATAGACACTAACATTTTCAATAATAGAATCAGGCCTGGATAAATAAACATATTCAAATATACATGGTGTAGACTGTTTAGCAGCTTTACTTTGATGCTTAAATAGCTCTCCCTTATTATTAATATAAATTACTTCTCCTGGAGCAACATCGGCTATTAGTTGAAATCCTAGTAAATCTATGGCCGCACTTTCAGATGCTAGTATATAATCTATCCCCTCAGGAGTCACTTTACGGCCGTATACTAATGGCCGTATACCATGAGGATCACGAAAGCCAATAATGCCGTGCCCTACTATCAGAGCAACAGCAGCATAACCACCTAAACATCTGTTATATAAATTATCTAAAGCGGAAAAAATATTGTTTTTATCTAATGTAGTCAAATGATCTGTATGAACAGTATGTAATTCGTGAGCTAATATATTTAATAATACTTCTGAGTCAGATTGAGTGTTAATATGCCGACGATCAGTCTGAAAGATCTCTTGCTGCAGTTCCTGGCTATTAACTAAATTGCCATTGTGTGCCAAAGCTACACCATAAGGTGAGTTCACATAAAATGGCTGCGCTTCTGCTTGTGAGCTAGAACCTGCTGTAGGATACCTAATGTGAGCAAGTCCTATGTTGCCAACTAATCTTCTCATGTCTCTAGTGCGAAACACATCTTTAACTAAGCCATTATCTTTATGCAAAGAAAGTATGTTATTTTTGTCGCACGTAATCATGCCAGCGGCATCTTGCCCTCGATGCTGCAATGCTAACATAGCATCATAAAGTTGTTGATTTACTGGGCTATTACTATAGATTCCAACTATTCCACACACTTCTGATACGCCCTATATTAATAAATTAAGTTTAATTATTTTTAATTTGTTTATTTAATAAAATATCTCGATAATCTTGGTTAGGTGGCCGTTTTTTTTTTGTTTTTTGATTTTTATTAACTTGCTCAGATTCCCAGGCACGTATTGGTTTCTGCGTTTTTTGATCAGAAACAGATTCAGTTGTTGCTACCGGCTTTGTATTGTTCGGTTCTTGTTTTTTTTCACTTTCTTTTACATTCTCTTTTACACTAAGGTGCCAACCCAAGGCTTTGTTAAAAGCTTTTTTTATAGTCTGAAACTGTTCTTGATTATCAAACTCTTCCATTTTTTCTTCTATTTTGTTTTTTGATTTTAGCGGAACAACATGATCTCGAAAATAATCACTAGCCGGTTTGATATATTTAACTAGAGAAGTACTTTGCCATGAAGTATCAGCAATAACGAGGGCAAAAACATTGAAAGCAACTATAAAAATAACGACCAAAATTCCTCGAAGAAAACCAAATAATAAACCAAATAGTCTATCAATCACACCAAGTTTCAGTTTTAATTTACGTCGAATACGTCGTAAAATCTTTGCCGATAGCCAGACGATACCGATAAAAGCAAAAGCTTTTGCATAAGTTGGACTTAAAAAATCCCCACCAAAAAGTTTATTGAACCCTATTGAAATTTGAAGACCAGACTTAGCAGAAACGAAAAATGCCAAAACAAGAGTTAAACCGGTAAAAAACTCTCGAATTAAGCCACTTTTTAAGCCTATTAAACTCGAAATAAGCACTAGTAAAACAAAAACCCAATCAGTCCATAGCAACCCAAGCAGTTCCATGTGTGTAACCTATTTTTTCGTTAACCAACTTTTATTATGTGCCACTATTTCTGGCTGATAATCAGTTTCATCTAAAATACGATTAGCTAATTCTTTTATATATTTTAACTCAAAGTCTGGACCGATATATACTGAAAAATCAGTTTTATTATTTTCTTGATTTGTATACGCTGGAAAGCCAATACTTTGCAAAAAAGCTTTGAGCTTTTCTGCTGCTTGTGAGCTTTGAGCAGAGCTAATTCTCACAGCGTAAACGTCATTTCTGCTTATGTTATTTGGTAGATTAAATTTAATAACTCTTTTTAGCTTTTGTTCCTGACTCAGCTCATTAGAAGCAGATGATATTTTTTCTGGCTCTGACTGTAGTTTATCCAATTCAGCAGAAGTAATACCAATGATATTTTGTTCTAAATCTTTATCAGTTTTGTTAGTCTTGTTAGTCTTAAGAACTGGCTCAGATGTATTTTTAACCTGGCTCTCTGTTTCTGCATTATTAAAAATAAATTGTTGCTCAAGGCCGTTATTATTCTCTAAGTTATTTTCTTTATTAGCTAAACTAGCTTTTTCTTGAGCAACTGGCACTGCCAGCAACTGTTCTAGCCTTTCTTCACTGTTATCATCTAGAATATTATTGCTATTATTTTCAAAAAACATAGGTAAGAAAATAATCAATAAAGAGAAAATAACTACCGTCCCTATTAGCCGTTGTTTTAACTGAATATCCATTGTATTAATCTCTTATAAGTCACCGTAGCACTTGCAAACAGGCCCTACAATATGAAACGATCCGAACACTATAAGTATACTATCTTTACTAAGATTTTGCGTAACAAATTTATACGCTGCCATAAAACATTCTGTTATATTTTCATGGCTTTGGTATTCAGCTTTATTATTTATACTTTTGATAATATTTGCTAAATGCTCTGCTTGAGTACCTCGAGCTTCGTTAATACTTGATAGATACCAATAGTGTATAATAGGTTCAATAATAGCCAAACATTTTTCAATATTTTTATCTTGCAGCATACCAAAAACGGCAAGTATTTTTTTCCCCCCAGAGTTGATCTTTATTAAATAATTTTTGAGATTTTCTATCGACTGCTCATTATGCGCCACGTCTATTAAGATAGTTTTCTCAGGATTTAACCAGCTACATCTACCTAAAAGATTAAAATTTTTAATTGTATTATCAATGGATTTAAATATTTCTGGTCTTGCAGGTTTTGTTGATCGTGACTTTAAAATTAATTCCAAGGCTTTGATACTTGTTGCAATATTATTTACACAAAGATTTAAATACCTACGCTTAGAAAAATAATAAGTTACAGTAGCACTTGTATAGAGTAACTTATTGCCTGCTGCTGATCCTAGCTCTTTAAGATTGTAATCTTTACCATATTGAAAAATTGTGGCATTTCTTGCTTGAGCTATTTTAAAAATTACCTCAGGCATAGTAAGATCGCCTAATATAACTGGCGTGTTATTGCTAATTATCCCAGATTTTTCTCGACCTATATCTTCTAAAGTATTACCCAAATAATCCTGATGATCAAAAGCAACTGATGTTATAATAGCCAAATCTTTTGGTATAGCATTAACTGCATCTAATCTGCCGCCTAAACCAATCTCTAGTAATAATATATCCAAATCTTTTGTGCTGTAAATTGACCATGCAGCTAAAGTAATAAACTCAAAAAATGTTAAGGTTAGATTATAATAATTTATTTTTTCTAATAAACTCTGAAAATTTGTTAACAATTCTTGATCGTTTAGAGGCTTTTGATTAACTCGGTAACGCTCATTAAAATTTACTAAGTGGGGAGAAGTATAGCAGCCCGTTTTGTATCCTAAACTTACTAAAGCTGCATCTAATAAATTTATTACACTCCCCTTGCCATTTGTGCCACCGACCACAACTATATAAGGAGCAGGTTTTGGCAGATTTAACAATTGGGCAGCTTTTGTTATATTTTCTAAGCCAAGCTTTATAACATTTTTACTGGTTATCTGTAAAGTCGCTAAGAAGTCTTGCAGCATCAACTATTTTACTAAGTAGTTATATTTAAATTAGCTCGCATTTGAGCATAATTAGCGCTAGATATATTTAAAAACTTTGCTAATAAAGCACCAATTTTATCACGTAGCTCTCGCCGATCAATAATTTGATCAATGAACCCATGCTCTAAAAGAAACTCACTTTGCTGAAACCCTTCTGGAAGAGTTTCTCGTACGGTTTGTTTGATTACTCTAGGGCCAGCGAAACCAATTAAAGCCTGTGGCTCTGCAATATTGACATCGCCTAACATTGCTAAGCTGGCAGAAACGCCACCAAAAGTAGGATTTACTAAAACAGAGATATAGGGGATATTATTTTCAGCCAATCTGGCTAACGCAGCACTGGTTTTTGCCATCTGGAATAATGACAATAACCCTTCTTGCATACGAGCACCACCACTTGTTGAAAAACAGATGAATGGCCTCCGTTCAGTTATAGCGCATTCCACCCCTTGGACAAAGCGTTCACCAACAGCTGTTCCCATAGAACCACCGATAAAATTAAACTCAAAACACACCGCAACTATACCGATACCATTCATACGCCCCTTCATGACTATTAAAGCTTCATCTTCGTCAGTAAGATCTTTGGCTGTGGCTAATCTTTCGTTATATTTTCGTGAATCTTTAAACTTTAAGATATCTTTAGCTTGAACATTCTTAGCTAATTCTAGATAAGACTCCGGATCTAAAAATCCTTCTAACCGTCTACGGGCATTTATAGTCATATGATGGCTACATTTGGGGCAGACAAAGAGATTACGCTCTAGCTCTGCCCTATAGAGTACCGCATTACATTTTTCACATTTTGACCAAATACCTTCTGGTACTGATTTCTTGCGATCCCTGCTTGTCGTATTAATTTTTGAGGGAAATAATTTCTTGAACCAACTCATTACTCTGCCATAACCTCAGATATTACTAATACCCGAATTATGGCATATTCAACAAATTTATTAAAGCTGATGATAACTAGCTTGATTTTAAGAAGTTAGACGTCTAGTTCTGGTCGTGCATGCAAACTTGAGCTGCCACTACAAACCTCTAGCTTCGTAACCTTTGCTCGCAATTTAGCATTTTCTTTCGTAAGTTCTTGAGCACACTCACTAGCTGCTGTTACAGCAAAAGGCATATGGGAGTTATATACAGCACAATTAGATCTCTCCACCGTTTTTGCGGAATTTTGAAATACTTTAGCACTCGCACCAGTCAAAACTACTTGTATGACAAATAATAATTTATCAAAAAATTGCCTGAGATCTTCGTCATGTATAAATCTAGGCAATACTAATTTCAATATATCTGGCATCATAAGTATCAAAAGCACACCGATAAAGCATCCTATACCAGACACCCCTAATCTAGCACTTATTTCAACTAATATTCCTAATGATTGCTTTAAATTTCCATTAAACTCCTCAGTTTGTTTTTGATCAATCTTCCCAATATGATCAACTTGCGTAACAGTTTCAGCGCCAATTAATACAGTTGTCTCTGTCGCCTCTACTCTAGGCATAATAGAATGCTCCTTATTACTTTTAAATACTTCAAATTACTGTACTATATTATTAATAATATAAAAATCATATTCGTATAATCATGAGAATCAGTAATAGATTTCTTCCCATTTGGATTAGTTTCAAGTTTATTTTGCATAGCAGGAAATCTAAACATATTAAAGTTATCACATTAACTACTATAATTGGCTTAACGTTAGGTGTCTCTGCCCTGATAACTGTTTTATCAATTATGAACGGTTTTACATCTGTCGCTAAAAATCGTATAACAAATTTATTACCACATGTTACCATAGACACTATTAATGATTATGAAAACTATAATACCACAGCAAATTTAATCGATCCCTCAGATCCTACTTCTTTGGCAAAAAAATATCTTACACCAGAGCAGTCAAAACAAAAAACAAAAAATCTCGAACAAATTATTATTAATAAATTAGGCCGAGAAAAAATTGCTAATATTTACCCAAATTTACAAAAAAAAGCCTTTATAGTTAATAATCAAAAATTAATACCTATATGGCTCAATGCGTTACCTAGTAGCGTCATAAGACAAAAACTAGCTGCTTTAAATCCTAACAATTCGTCAGATCCAAATTATATTTACAACGGAATTGTACTCAGTAGCAATATTATAGAAAAATTAGACAATAACAAAAATCTTAGTTTAATTACCTCTGATAATTTTTTTAAGTATTATAATATCGATATCAAAAATATATTTACTGCTAGTGATCAACTAATGGCCAATATAGCTTTTATTGACATAGACTATGCTTGTAAATTATTTAACGATTATACTATTAGTAATATAAATATTGATCTTAATTACCCTAGTACTGCTCCAGATATAGTCGAGTCTTTACAAACAGATATTCCTTTGGATATATCGAACTGGACTGATTTTGTCGGAAACTATTTTAATGTGTTAGCTTATACAAAAGAAATGATGTTTTTATTACTTAGCTGTATTATTATCGTCGCCATGTTTAATTTAATTGCAACTCTTACTACTGTCTTAAATGAAAAACAATCTGAATTAGCTATTTTAAAAACTTTAGGGATCAACAAAAGTTTTTTAGTAAAATTATTTATTTCATATGGATTTATTATTACTAGCATAGGCTTAGCAACGGGAATAATTCTTGGTGTAATTCTTGCTGCTAATATTAGTACACTTGCCAGCATGTTAGAAAAATTTGTTCAATATAAGTTTGTTAATCCAGATATTTATTTTATTAATTACTTGCCTTCTGAAATATCTAATTCTGATATATTTAATATAGTATCCATAGTCTATTTTATTATGTTTTTAGCTATAATATACCCTGCCATAAAAGCTAGCAAAATTATGCCAGCTCAGACTCTAAGACATCAATAATTTGCCAAATGCAACCATGTCTGTAAAACAGTATCAGGGTTAAGCGAAATTGAATCTATTTTTTGTTCTAACAACCATTTTGCAAAGTCTTGATGATCTGACGGTCCTTGACCACAAATTCCGATATATTTATTTTTCTTTTTACATATTTTTATAACTTGTTCTAATAGTTTAATAACTGCAGGATCACGCTCATCAAACCCTTCTGCTACAAGACCAGAATCGCGATCTATGCCTAAAGTTAATTGGGTTAAATCATTTGAGCCAATTGAAAAACCATCAAAATATTCCAAAAATTCTTCTGCGAGAATAACATTTGAAGGGATTTCACACATCATGATTATTTTGAGATCATCTTCACCACTGACTAAACCAAAGTCTTTTAATAAACTTATAACTTCTTGAGCTTGCTTCAATGTTCTAACAAATGGGATCATAATTTGAATATTTTTTAAACCCATTGCTCCACGGACTTTTTTAATTGCCTGGCACTCTAGTTCAAAACATTGTTTAAAATTCTGATCTGTATAACGCGCAGCGCCCCGATAGCCAAGCATCGGATTTTCTTCAATAGGCTCATAGGCTTTACCGCCTAATAAATTTGCATATTCGTTAGATTTAAAATCTGATAATCGAACAATAACTGGTTTATTTTTAAAAGATACACCTAGCATCGCTATACTTTCGGCTAATTTTGAAACATAAAAATCTGTTGGTGATTTATAGCCAACTATTCGCGCTGAGATCTCTTGTTTGAGATTGCTATCAAGTTTATTAAATTCTAATAAAGCCTTTGGATGGATTCCTATGACGTGGCTAATAATAAATTCTAGCCTAGCTAAACCCACCCCAGCATTAGGTAAATTTTGAAAAGAGAAGGCTTTCTCAGGATTACCAATATTCATCATAATGTTGCATTTGATAGCTGGCATTTTATCTATATTGGCAGTTTGAATATTAAAATCGCGTTCACCACTATAAATATATCCAGTTTCACCTTCACAGCATGAAACAGTAACTATTTCGCCAGGACTCAATGTCTCCGTAGCATTCCCACACCCAACTACAGCTGGAATCCCTAATTCTCGAGCAATAATTGCTGCGTGGCAAGTTCTTCCGCCGCGATTAGTTACTATAGCTGCAGCTTTTGCCATAATTGGTTCCCAATCAGGATCGGTCATATCAGTTACTAAAACATCTCCTACCGCAAAATTTGTCATATCACGATGGTTTTGTAAAATAGTAACTTTTCCTACACCTATTTTTTGACCTATCGCACGACCACTAGTTAAATAAGCATTTTCTAAATTAAACTGATCGCAAAACTCAAATTTCGTAATATTTTTTTGATTAACCTGACTATTAACAGTCTCGGGTCTGGCTTGTAGAATAAAGATTTCCCCACTTAAACCATCTTTAGCCCATTCAATATCCATATTGCGACCATAATGCTTCTCAATAGTCATTGCATGTTTCGCTAAAATTAAGATATCATTATCTGAAAGCGAAAATTTTTCGCGGCGATCATCTGGAACATTCACAGTTTCTACTGAGTAACCTGCACGATGATCATTCGTATAAGTCATCATTAGGGCCTTATCACCTAGATGCCTATTGATAATACATTCTTGATTATTTCTCAAACCGTCTTTATAAACATAAAATTCATCAGGATTTACCAACCCCTGTACTACGGCCTCACCTAAACCATATGAAGAAGTTATAAAAACCACTTCATCGAATCCTGTTTCTGTATCCAAAGTAAACATGACGCCACTAGCACCTAGATCGCTACGAACCATTTGTTGAATCCCTGCAGAAAGAGCTATATCAAAATGACTATAGTTCTTGTGAACTCTATATGCTATAGCTCGGTCATTGAATAAACTTGCAAACACTTGCTTAACTGCTAGTAAAACATTATCAATCCCAGCTATATTCAAAAAAGTCTCTTGTTGACCAGCAAACGACGCATCTGGAAGATCTTCAGCTGTTGCAGATGACCGAATAGCAACAGAACCTTGGTTATGTCCCACTAAATGGGCATAGTTTTCTCTAACAGCGTGCTCAAGATCAGGCAATAACGGTGTGTCAATAATTTGTTGTCGAATTGCAGCGCCTGTCTGTGCCAATTGGTGAACATTTTCTACATCGAGATTAGATAACTTTTCTTTTATTTGTTCATATAAGTTATTTTGAGCTAGGAACTGCTTATAAGCATAGGCTGTTGTTGCAAAACCATTAGGAACTTTTACACCAGCTTTTGATAACTCACATATCATTTCACCCAAAGAAGCATTTTTACCACCAACTTCAGGTAAATCTTTCATGCCTAATTGATTAAACCAAGTGACTAATGCAGCTGTCATAGAAGTTCCTTATTTGATAAATATTTTTAAATATTAATAATATTAATAATATTAATAATATTATTAATATTATTAGAGCTATTATTTAATATTTGAAAATTGTATCATTAATTATAAATATTTTAATCTTAAACTCTAACGTATTATTTTATAATGGCTACCGATGTCATAACACGTAAGATATATTTTATTTCTGACGGCACAGGGATTACAGTTGAAACTCTTGGTCAAAGCTTGTTAACCCAATTCAGCAAATTAAAATATACAGCAAAAAAAATACCCTATGTTAATACTATAAAAAAAGCACAAGAAATTGCTGATACTATTAATCAAGACGCTTTAGATTTAAATATACGCGCTATAGTTATTAGTACATTAGTAGCAAAAGAAATCAGAGAAATTATTAAATCTTCTAATGCCCTAGTATTAGACTTCTTTGAGCAATATATTAGCCCCCTTGAACAAGAACTCGGTTATTCTTCTGATCATACTATAGGTAAAACTCATAGCCTAGATATAGCTAATACTTATAAATATGACGCTAGAATGGATGCTATAAATTTTGCTTTAAATACTGACGATGGATTGTCGACAAAAAAATACGACGAAGCAGAAGTCATTCTAATTGGAGTATCTCGATGCGGAAAAACCCCAAGTTGCTTATATATGGCCATACAATACGGCATTAAAGCAGCTAATTACCCTCTAGTCATAGAAGATCTAGAGGCCGATAAATTACCAGAGTTTCTTGCTGAATATAAACATAAAATCTATGGCCTAAGTATTGAGCCGAAACGTTTACAGGTTATTCGACAAAAACGTCGCCCAAACAGTCAATACGCTGATCTGAAACAATGTATCACTGAAGTTAAACTTGCCGAAGCTTTATTTACTCGAGAAAAAATACCTTATTTATATACAACAAATCATTCTATAGAAGAAATTACGGCCCATATTATAGAAAATAAAAAAATTAATAAACTTATTACTTAATTATGTACATATTTAAATATTTAATATGCTGTTAGACAATATTAAAAAAACTTATAATAATAACTTAATATACGACGGCGACTGCCCTTTTTGTACAAAGTTTGTTGAATTTATGGAAATTAAAAAAGCCATGCCAGAACTAAAACTATTGAATGCTCGCGAAGAAAATAGCCTAGTACAAGACTTATATCAAGCAGGTTACAATATTAATACTGGAATGGTATTAATCTACCAAGAACAATTATATTATAAAGAAGAATGTGTCCATAAATTAACTAAAATTATTAAAAAAAATAATTTTTTCAATAAATTAATTAACATATTTTTTAATAATATATTTATAGCCAAAATATGTTACCCTATCTTACGAGCTGGACGACGTCTTTGGTTACTCATACGCCGCATTCCCTTGATTAATATTAAGAATACAGATCATGAAAAATAAATTTACCAATTATTTTACAGATGCGTTTAGTATCGATCTTAGAGCTTTAGGGGCGCTAAGAATTGGTCTAGGCTTAACATTAATATTTTTCTTGTATAACCTATGTCAAGATATCACCATGTTCTTTACAGACGAAGGACTCGTAAGTCGTAATGAACTCATAAGATTATATTCTTCTTGGCCGTTAAATTGGCGGCATACAATTTACTTATTGAGCAATGAAAAATTTTATTTTATTGTTTTATTTTTTATTCAGTTTATATCAGCTTTTTTATTTACCATAGGCTATAAAACTAGACTAAACTGTTTTATTAGTTGGTTTTTATTGCTATCACTTCAAAATCGTAATTACTTTATCATGTCCGGCTTTGATTTATATTTACGGTTGTTAATATTCTGGGGATTTTTTCTACCGCTTAATGCTAGATATTCTTTTGATTTATATTTATCTTCAGACAAATTACATGATTCAAATAATAATCATTGTGATGCTAATAATAAACCCAACTCAAATAACTCTTTTTTTTCAATAGCAACTTTTGCTATTTTACTACAAGTATCACTGCTCTATTTATTCAGCTCGTTATTAAAACATTCAGATGATAAATGGTGGGTAACGCATACCGCTTTAAATTACATCATCCACAATGAATTATATTTAACACCAATAGGATATATAATCCATCATTGGTTTTCAAATTACGCTTTACAGTTTGCTACTTTGACTGTTTTGATCATCGAGTTAATTACCCCTATAATATTATTTTTCCCTGTAAAAAAATATAGAACACCACTAAGAGTCTTTTGGTTTATCTTATTAACTTTATTACATGTTTCTTTTAGATTATTTTTATACATAGGTCCTTTTCTATTAATAAGCCTTGTAGGCATTATAATTATATTACCTAGCCCAGCATGGGATGCCATAGAAAATACACTGAGAAATATTTATCAAAAATATTGCTCAGCCTGCTCAGTAAAATTTCAGTATTTTTTAAATAAATTAACTAAGTTTTTAACCCACTCCGACTCAGTTAATCAAAAAAAATTTAAATTATTAAAATTAACTCTATTAGAAAAACTTTTTATTTTTATATCTATAAGCTTTGTAATTCATATAAATATAGTTACTTATTATAAACAATATAAACACAAAGCTCCGGTTGTCCATGAGTTTGCAGAAGTATTTGGGCTCGATCAATACTGGGGCTTTTTTGACAGACCAGCTACCATTAGTCATATGTTAAGATTCTATGGTATTCAGGAAGATGGTACCGAACGTCAGTTATGGATTACTACCGGCTACGGTTATAATGGCAAAATAATCAATCTTAATATGCGCGAATATCTAAGTGCTATTGAGAATAACTGGTGGTGGAAATATTTAATTTCTTATAGTATACCTGATAAAAATTATAAATATTTTCGAGAAACAGGTCTAATCAGGGCTTTATGTACTCGAGAAAATAAAAATACTGATTTACCACCGATTAAAAAATTAAAAATTTTATATAATTGGTATCCTCAAGTTTTTGATCAGACGTCTCTTGAGCATACTAGCAATGGCAAATGGCAGGGTTGGTATTATATACAATTTTGTCCTTGATCTAAACAGAAAATAAGGGTATCAGCTGACACCCTTCGTCCCTACAAGCACGCTGCAAATGTAGGGGCTACCGGCTGGTCGCCCTTTTATGTTGCATTATTACTGTGAATCATAACGATTCTATGTAAATGATTTGGCATTATAATACTTTCGTCTATTGCAATTTCAGTTCTAATTTGAAAAGATTTGATCCAAAAGATTTGATCCATTCGTCATATGCCATCACCCCAAATGTATATGGTTCATAGGGCGACCAGCCGGTCGCCCTTTTATGTTGCTTTATTACTGTGAATCATAACGATTCTATGTAAATGATTTGGCATTATAATACTTTCGTCTATTGCAATTTCAGTTCTAATTTGAAAAGATTTGATCCATTCGTCATATGCCATTACCCCAAATGTATATGGTTCATAGGGCGACCAGCCGGTCGCCCCTACATTAGCTGCTACAATCATATAAATATAATGGCTAAAATGCAACACGTTAAAGTGTATGACATGTTGTACACACTCAAATCTTCATAGACCCCTTATTTTCTGTATTTTCTGTTTATTGCTATTGCATAAATTAACAGATATATTAAATTGATAGTGTAAGTACTAAATTAAGGAGGATTTATGAGTAATGTAGATAAAGCTTTAACTGAAGCATTTAAAGATCATGCAGCAGTGCTTGGAAAAATATGGATGTTTGGGCCTTACATTGGCGCTTCTCTAGTTATTGATCGAGCTATGGGTAGAACAATTGATGATAATCCTATGGGAGTTATGCTTGGTGCGGGATTTGTCTCTCTAGTTTTTTCTGCACTTACTTTACCAATCACTTTACCAGCTACAGCGGTAGTTCTTGCAGCATCTCCTGTGACAGTGCCAGCAACTTTTGCTTACAAATTATGCAAATCACCGGATGAAGGAAATACAACTGCACGAACTAGCTTTCGTTATACCTAAAAGAGGGTGTCGGTCACACCTGACTGACACCCTTGTTCCTCCCTTGTTCCTATAGCACCAATCCATCCATCAGCTCATTAATAGGCATTTTCAATAATTTTTCTTTATCTGAAAATAAATCATTAATACGCGAAGCTTGGCGTTTACTATAATAATTCATAACACTTGTTTGAAATTTTTCTTCTAGTAATGGCAAACCTTCTGAACGCCTGTTTTTATGGCCTACTGGATAATCTATAGATATCTTGTCTGTACAACTGCCATCATTAAAAAATACCTGAACACTGTTACCTATAGCTCTTTTTGATGGATCATAATAATCTACCGTGAATTGCTTATCTTCAGAAACAGTCATACACTCACGTAAAAAATCTATTCTTGGATCTATAGCCACAGAGTCTTCGTAATGTTGAGCAGTAAGACTACCATGGATTAAGCCTATAGCTACTATATATTGCAAACAATGATCGCGATCAGCTGGGTTATGTAACGGCCCAGTTTTACTAATAATTCTTACAGCGGGCTCTTGCGTCGTTAAGGCTATCTTGGCAATACTATCTAATTTATTTTTTACTAATGGATGTAATAAAATAGCTGCTTCGGCTGCTGTCTGCGCATGAAACTCTGCCGGATAAGAAATTTTAAATAAAACATTTTCCATTACATAACTAGAAAATTTAAAATAATCAGGGTAAGCAAATTTATTTTGCTTAAAACAGACGTCATAAAAGCCCCAATTTTTAGCGGTTAATGCACTGGGATACCCTACTTCACCCTTAAGAGTTAACATGGCAAGCTTCACAGCCCGAGCAGTCGCGTCCCCAGCTGCCCAAGATTTTCTTGAGCCTGTATTAGGCGCATGTCTATATGTTCTTAGACTTTGGCCGTCGACAAATACCTGTGACAAAGCACTAGTAATATCTTCAAGTTTACCACCAAGCATTTTCGTAACTACAGCCGTAGACGCGAGTTTAACTAAAACTACGTGATCTAATCCTACTTTATTAAAACTATTTTCTAAAGCTGTACCCCCTTGGATCTCATGAGCTTTAATAGCAAAAGTTAATACATCTTTGACTGTAAAACATGGTTTATTTTTGCTAAGTTGTTGACGAGCTAAAAAATCTGCTACAGCTAATATCCCGCCAAAATTATCAGACGGGTGACCCCACTCTTTTGCTAGCCATGTGTCGTTATAGTCTAACCAGCGTATTAAAACACCATTATCATAAGCTGCTTTAATAGGATCTAATACATGCGATGTACCAATTACTCTTGCCCCATTTGGTACTATAGTTCCTGGTACATAAGGCCCAAGATGCTTAGTGCATTCAGGAAAATCTAACGCCTGTAAAGCACATGCAATAGAATCCATTAAACAATAATAAGCAGTATCATAGGCTAAATTACTTGTGATCTCATAATTATTAACATAATGAGCAATATTGACTAATTCTTGATCGAAATCTTGCTTAATATTCGAGTCTGCACTGGACATAATTTACACCTCTTCTCGTCTAAATTTATCTATCACCCAAAGCTATAAATTTTTGTTCTTCTGGCCCAATATAATCTGCCATTGGGCGAATAATACGATTATCAGCACGTTGTTCTATAATATGCGCTGCCCACCCTGACGTTCTAGCGACAACAAACAATGGCGTAAACATAGGTGTGGGAATTCCACAATAATGATACGCCGAAGCACTGAAGAAATCTAAATTAGGAAATAATTTTTTTTCATCCCACATTAATTGCTCTATGCATTCAGAAACTTGATATAAAACTTTATTATTTTTATCTGGACTAGCCTCAGATAATTTTTTTGACCATTGTTTAATAAGATCAGATCGAGGATCACAGCTGGTATAAACTCGATGGCCAAATCCCATAATTTTATATTTTTCAGATAATTTTTTTAAGATATCTTGTTTTGCTTCTGCTACCGTACTGTATTGTTTTATAAGCTCCATGGCTGCTTCATTGGCACCGCCGTGTAAATTACCTCGTAGCGTACCGATGGCAGCCGTCATGGCTGAATAAAAATCTGCCAAGGTCGAAGCACAAACTCGCGCAGCAAAAGTAGAAGCATTGAATTCATGCTCTGCATATAAAACTAAAGACGCGTCAACTGTTTTGACCCATAAATCTTCTGGTATTTTTTGATGTAATAGCTCTAAAAAGTGCCCAGCTATTGTATCTTGTTTTGTTAAAACATCAATTTTTTTATTATTTTTCGTAAAATGATACCAATATAACAAAGCACCTGGATAAATTGCCATCAGACGATCAGTGATGTCAGTTTGAGAATTTGATTTTGATTCTGGCTCAATCGTTCCTAAATAAGAACAAGTTGTTCGTAACACATCCATGGGATGCGCGTTCTTGGGAATTAGCTCTAATATTTTTAATAAATTTTCAGGAAGATTTCTTAAATTTTGTAACTTTGTTTTATACTGCTTTAATTCTGATATATTAGGTAATTTATTATAAACTAATAAATAAGCCACCTCTTCGAAACCTGAATTTTCAGCCAAATCTTCTATAGAATAACCACGATAAGTTAGCCCTATCCCCTGCTTACCAACTGTTGATATTGCAGTTTTGCCAGCAGAAACTCCAGCCAAACCTTCGCCATTAGATTTATTAGAAGTACTAGATTCATTTTGCACATTAGCAGCCACACTCATGTCAGACCTCTTTTTGGAATGTAATTTAATTTTAATTATTACTTAAAAAATCCTCTAATTTTTGCTCGTAACTATAATAATCTAGAGTTTTATATAATTCTTCACGAGTTTGCATATCAGATAAACAATCTTTTTGCGTTTTTTGTTTTCTTATGGCCGTATAAACTTCCGTAGCTGCTTTACTCATGGCACGAAAAGCGCTCAATGGATATAAAACTAATTGAATATTAACACTAGCTAGTTCTTCAACAGTAAACAAAGGCGTTTTACCAAATTCTGTAATATTAGCTAATACTGGAACGTTAATATTATCTGTCACTGTTTTATAATCTTCCAAGTCATACAAAGCCTCAGCAAAGATCATATTAGCACCAGCTTCTACGTATTTTTGCATTCTATCAATAGCCTTGCTTAAACCTTCGATAGCTACAGCGTCTGATCTGGCCATAATAGTAAAATCTGGATGTTTCTTTGCACTGGTAGCTATTTTAATCTTTTCGACCATATCAGCACAACTAATGACTTTTTTATTATCTCTGTGTCCGCATCTTTTAGACATAATTTGATCTTCAAGATGGACAGCCGCTGCCCCAGCACGTTCTAATTCTCGAATAGTACGTTCGACATTTAAGATATCACCAAATCCCGTATCAACATCAACTAACAAAGGCAATTTAGATATATTCGTGATCTTTCTTGCTTCTTGAACTACTTCTGTAAGCGTAATCATACCCAGATCAGGCATACCATATTGGGCATTTGCCACACCTGCCCCTGATAAATAAATACTCTTAAAACCAGCCTGCTCAGCTAGAAGCGCGCAATAAGGATTAATAGCACCGACTATTTGTAAAGGTGATTCTTGTAATAAGGCTTGTTTAAATTGCGTTCCTGCTGGTAAATCCATATACATCCATAGATTTTATTGTTGCCATAAATTTCTTTAATTTGTGCATCCTAACAAAATCTTATCTCGATCACAATTAAAAAATAATCTAACCGATATGGAACTTTTTTAAATCCTTAGTTAAATAACTATTGACAGTTCTTATCTGGCTGACTACTTTTTAAGTATGAAATATAAAACAAGTTAAATAACAATAATAAATAACAATAATAAAAAAAATAATAAAAAATAATAATAAACTGGTGATTCAATATGTTATCTTCAAAATATAAAAAACTTACTAAACTTACTAAAATTACTATTAGCGCTTTAGTACTAGAGTTATTATTCACCCCTAGTTTATACAGCAAAACTTTTAACTTACCTGAACACGGAGATATAGTAGGAAATATTCTTAAAGTTTCCCCTGATAAATTACAACCCGAAGATAACTTTTTAACTATCTCTGAGCGCTATGGCGTAGGCTTCCACGAATTAGAAGAAGCAAATCCAGGCTACAACCCATGGTCACCTAGCTACGGGGATCTCATTATACCACAACGTTATGTCTTACCTAAAACAAGAAAAGGCATTGTGATTAATCTTGCAGAATTAAGATTATATTACTTCCCTGAAGGCTCGGGTCAAGTGATCACCTATCCTATCGGCATAGGCAAAAAAGACTGGGGAACACCGGTTGTCAATACTGCCGTTACAAGTAGAGTTCAAAACCCTACCTGGACTGTCCCAGAGTCTATTAAACAAGAATACAAAGAACGTGGTGAAAAAATTGCTGACTCTATACCACCCGGACCCAATAATCCACTAGGTAAATATGTGCTTAGATTGGCTGCAGCTGGTTATCTATTACATGGCTCCAATGAAGAAGTCGGTGTTGGCTTACGGGTCAGTCATGGTTGTATTAGACTGTTTAACCCAGATATTAAGAATTTATATAATATAGTTCCTATAGGTACACCAGTACGGATTATAAACGAACCCTATAAAGTAGGCTCTGACGGTAAGAATATTTATTTAGAAGCTCATAAGCCACTCTCAGAAGACAGCGAGACTTTTAGTTACAAGCCAGAATTAATTAAAAGCAAACTTGCAGATCTAGGCATAGGCTATAAAATAGACTGGAATGCCACAGAATCCGCAGCAGGGGAACTTCTCGGCATTCCAGTATCGATTGGTAACGCTAGATATGTTAATTCTTTATTAGAAGATTAACTATCTGGTTATAATACTACTTAGTCCAACCTGCGCAGCTGCCATCTTTAGTCATAACACAAGGAGTGTCTAATTTTCTAGGCACTTCTTCCACTAATTGTCTGTTCATATACGGTGCACATGCGCCTAAAGCTAAACTTGCTAAGATTATTGAGACTAAACCTAGTTTCTTCATTTGATTTCTCCAAATTAAAATATGTATATACAAAAACAGTATAGACACAGAGTTGTAATAATCGCAAATCAGAACGTAAAACTTCCTCTGTTTTTTCACGTTATACTGGTATACTAAGAATAATAATATAATTCATATTTTACAACCATTATGGTAATTAATTCAGTAATTAAAAGATTTACTGCTGTTTTTTTATTTACTATTTTTTTAGCTATTCAAACCACAATCTATCCGGTTTTTTGCCTAGCTAATACTGCGATTCTTAGATCTGAGTTTCTTAAAACTGAAAATTTAATCCATTCAGGCAAGATAATCTCTGAAAATCAAATTTCAAAAAATTTAAAATCTTACAGCTTATATCCATATTTAGAATTCGAACTTATAAAAAATCAGTTAAGATATGAACCCGTAGAAAAAATAAAGGCCTTCTATAATAAATACCCTAACGACCCTATTTCTAGGACAATGAATCATTATTGGATAAATCATCTAGCTAAAAAAAACCGATGGAATGAAGTCATTACTTACTATATCCCTAATAATTCAACTAATCTCAAATGCCTATATTATACAGCTCTTGCACATGTATCTCCTGAAAAAATTACTCCAGAAGATATTTCTAATTTATGGCTAACTGGTGAGTCCAGACCAAAAGAATGTGATGCCCTATTTACTCATTGGATTAATAATAATATTGTTACGCAAGAATTAATCTGGCAAAGAATTATTTTAGCTATAGATAACAATAAACCAGATCTTGTAAAAGCCTTAGGAACCCATCTTCCAGCAGAATCTAATGAAGATGTAAAACTCTGGCTAAGAGTCAATAAAGACCTAAAATTAATTAATCATGCAAAATTGTTCGATGCTAATAACGACTTTCATCAAAAAATATTGATCTATGCTTTAAAGAAAATTGCTCAAAAAAATATTGAATTATCACTACGTCATTACCGAGATCTTAATTTAAGATTTCAATTTACTGATCCAAATAAATACGACTTTTATCGTTTCATAGCAATCAGAATGTTTATGACTGATCACGATAAAATCGAATTATTACTAAATGACATTCCGCTAGAATATTTTAACGAACAGCTGCATACAGTTGCTATAAAAAACGCCTTAAAAAACACTAACTGGCCATTAGTTCTCAAAAGAATAGAAGAAATGCCAGAAACTTTACAAAAAGAAGATATATGGATCTACTGGCTCGCACGTGCTTATGGTGAAACAAAACAACCAGAAAAAGCTAAAGAATTATACTCTTCTATTTCTCATAAAATTAATTATTATGGACTACTTGCATGCAGTAATTCCAAACAGCTCTGCCCTATAGAATTTGCTATTACACAACCCTATAAAGCTGATAAATTAAAATTACTTAATAATCCTGGGGTAAGTCGAGCATTGGAATTTTATAAAATTAAAAGATTTACATTTGCTCGGCTTGAATGGAACAATGTCATGAAAATTTTAGATGATAAGCAAAAATATATAGCTGCTAATATCGCCAGTGAATTAAATTGGCATGATCGAAATATTATAAATCTGAACGAACCAGCTCAAGATTCAAAAGATAAACAAGAAGACAAACAAGCAGATAAATTGCACAGCAATGCTTTTTTACATTTTCGTTATCCACTTGGCTATCAAGATTCTGTTTTAAAATTTGCAAAAAAATATAATATTGATCCAGCTTGGGTTTTTGCTATTAGCAGACAAGAAAGTGCTTTTATTGTCGATGCTAAATCACGTGCGGGAGCTTTAGGTTTAATGCAGTTAATGCCTGCTACCGCGCAAAAACTTGCTAAATCCAATAAAATACCTTATAGAAATCAATTAAGTCTACTTAATGAAACTACCAACATTCGTCTAGGCTCTGCCTATTTACAAAAAATGCTTGATGAAAACAAAGGTAACCCTGTTTTAGCTACTGCTGCCTATAATGCCGGCCCTGGCAGAGTAAAAAAATGGCTTAAAGATAATAAACCTATTGCAACCGATATCTGGATAGAATTAGTCCCTTTTTATGAAACAAGAGATTATCTAAAACGAGTTTTAACTAATACGGCTATATATCGCAGCAGACTGGGTAAAAACTCAGCTATTTTAAGTGAAGTATTTCCATTGACTATTGAAAACAAAAAGTCTAGACAGTAATATAACTTAAGCTAACTTAGAACTACATATATTCTAATCAATTTCAACACGATTCCACTTCTTCCCCACAGTTTAAATTCCTAGGAACAGCAACATCCATAAGCTTAGGCCTAGGCAAATTTAAATTATTCATTATGTTAGCAAATGCTTTAACATCTTGAACCTGTAACCTAGGATTATTTGTCCGCTCTTCAAGAATAGTACTAACTGTACGGTTATTATAATCATGACCTGGGTAAACCAAAGTTTCATCCGGAAAAACTAATAACTTATTAAAAATACTATCGTATTGCTGATAAGCACTACCGTTTTGAAAATCAGTGCGTCCACAGGCATTTATCAGCAAGCAATCGCCCGTAAATAACCTAGAATTAATTAAATAACAATACGACTCTATAGTATGACCGGGAGTATAAATTGCCTGTAAACTAATATTATCAAAGCTTAGTTCTTCTCTATCAGCTACTTGGACATCTACTTTGGACAAATTAGCTTCTTTGCCCATCATAATTTTACAATTTGTTACACGCTTTAATTTAGCAGCGCCGGTTATATGATCAGCATGAATATGAGTATCTAGGCTGTATAATAATTTTAGATCGAGTTGTTTTAATTTATCTAAATATTTTTCACACTCTTGATAAACAGGATCAATAATAACAGCATGCCCATTGAGGCTGTATATTAAATAACTTTGAGTTTTACTGTCAGGATCAATAAATCTTATTAAATTCATAATTAACCTAATTTATTTATTATGCATTGATTCAGGCCAGTAACAACCAAGACCATCAAAGCCAATTTTATTACAGTGCACAAAGTCGTGTTGCAAAGTATAGCTAACTTTTCCATAATGAACTTTAATTTGCTTATTGTCTAAAAGCTCAAGTTTAGGTTGTTCATATGCTTCTGGCAACTGGCATCTTATATCTACAGAATCCATAGGATCCATAGAATCCATAGAATCCAGATCAGGATTAGAATCAATCGTAAACCTACCTACAGCTAAATCTAATGATTGCTTATTTGGAATTACCTCTCCTTCTTTGCAATCAGGATGAGCTTTTAGGTCCAACAGTTTAGCAGACGGTGAACTAAGCAATACATCATAACGAGCAACTAAAGCCTGTAAAGCGTTATAAGCATCTACAATACCATGACCACAAGACTTTTCACCGTAACAAGAATTTTCTAAAGTCAAATTATCAGCATCATTACTAAAATCATGAGCTGTAACACTAAGTAAATTCTCTATATCTTTAGGGGTTAGTTTATTTTTATTATCTAAAGCATGTAATAATCCTATCAAACCACTCACATGTGGGGCAGCCATACTAGTGCCTTGAAAAAAGTCTAAACCTGAATTTTCTGTTCCTGCACCTTCTTTGACTGTTGATAAAATACCACCTATTTTGCCATATTTTTTATCACCACCAGGTGCTGCAAAGTTTACACCCATACCATAGTTTGAAAAATATGATCTTAAACCAGTTGGCCCTGTAGAAGCTACCCTGATCACACCGGTACAACCCCCTGGAGAACCAGCATCTTGTCCTGAGTTTTTATTACCAGCAGCTACAACTATAGTAACGCCCTTGTTTATAGCATAATCAATAGCCTCTTGAACTGCTGGGCTACAATTTTCAATTTCTTTTCCAATGCGTTCATCAATCCCAAAACTCATATTTATTACTTGTACTGGATAGATATTATTAGGCACTCCATTAACATGAGCACCTACGGCCCAATAAATTGCCCGAATAACATTGCTTTCATAAAACATGCCTGTGCGATCAGGAATTTTAACCGGAAGAATTTTTATATTAGGCTTAATGTCAGTCCCGCCAATGCCAACACTATAGGCATCAGGGCCCTGAGCTGCTATTATTCCCGCAACATGAGTACCATGATAGCCTTTGGTTTCGTCTGTAAGATCATTATTATTACCACTAAAATTCCAACCAAAAAATTTATTTTTATTTTTTAAAACACTTTCTGATAAATTTTTATTTTCTTCAATTCCTGTATCTAATACACCAACAATAACTGACTTATCTGCTTTTTTGGTTTTATTTTGCCAAAAACTCCAGCCCAAATCATTAGCAAAGGCTTTTGATTCTAAAGATATACCGGCAGGGCCAACAAAATGATTCCATTGAGCAGAATGAGTTAAATCTGTATATTCTGTTAAACTAATTTTAGGATCAGGGATTGGTTTAAAATAACCCGCATAATCCGTGGTAAAATAAATAATATCTGGATCTGTTAAATTTACTAATCTATCTTTGTCTTGTATTGCATCTAGACTCGGCAATTTAATAATATAAACATTTTCGACAATATTTTCTAATATTATATTGTTAATATTCTCATTGCTGAATATAATTGAAAGTTTATTTTTAATGAATAATTCTTTATGATAACCATCAAAACTTTTGACTGAATATGGATTAATTTTAATAATATACTGAGCAGTTGCATTTGCTAAGCCAACTCCCGATATTAATAAAAAAGCTGTCTGGATAATTTTTTGAAGATATAATTTAATGTCCATATAATAAACTCCTAGTAATATGAGAGCGGCTCTGAGCAACAGTGTATAATTAATACTTTAATATAATTATACTTTCAATTCAAATAGAAGTTAAAATATCTCTAGCTAATTTAGGCCCTTTGTATACCAAACCAGTATACAACTGAATCAAATCTGCACCCAAAGATAATTTATGCTGTGCATCTTCAACTGAACCAATCCCCCCTACTGCTATAATAATTATATTCTTGCGATAATCTTTACTCTTAAAATAATCAACAACCTGGACTAAAATACTATTAGATTTATTACATAACGGTCTACCACTTAGACCACCCATAATCTTCATATTATCTTTGTTATATAATAATTTATCTTCATTAGTTGTATTAGTAGCAATGATTATGTCAATTTTATATTTTATTATTAAATCACAAATATCAGCGATTTCATTAAACGTCAGATCAGGGGCAATCTTAAGTGCTATTGGAGTATGTTTTTGATGAATATTTATTAAATCTTGCCGTTTGAGCGTTATTTGTGATAATAAATTATTCAGATACTCTTTTTCTTGAAGATTTCTTAAATTCTGCGTATTAGGAGAAGATATATTAATACATATATAATCACTAATTAAATAAGCCTTTTCAAAACATATTAAATAATCATCTATAGCTTTCTCAATTGGTGTAGCGGCATTTTTACCTATATTTACACCTAAGATTATATTATTTTTACTTAATTTATTTTTTGTTTTAATAATATTCTTGATTAAATTATCAATACCTATATTATTAAAACCCATGCGGTTTATAATAGCTTCTTGATCTTTTAGACGAAATAATCTAGGCTTTGCATTACCTATTTGTGGCTTAGGGGTAATTGTCCCAACTTCAATAAAACCAAAACCTAATTTACTTATGGGTAATATATACTCACCATTTTTATCGACTCCTGCAGCTAATCCCAATTTATTCTTAAATTTTAAGTGGTTAAACTTACGATCTGGATTAAAGTCTGGATTAAAATCAAGCTTAAATTTATTTTTATTAAATATTTCATATAAATCTAATACTTTTAATTTATCTAAAATATTTAATAACTTAAAAGTTAATTTATGAGAAAACTCGGGCTCAAATAAAAATATAATTTTTTTAAATATATAATACAACATATTTTATTATTTAATTATTTAATTATTTAATTATTTAATTATTTAATTATTTATCAGCCAGTATCTTATCAGTTAATTGTGCAAGATCATAAAGCTCACGTAAAGCAACGGAGAATATTGTAAACTCTTTTGATTTAGTAGCTTTTAATTCAATTAACATCAGATTCCATCTATGAATTAATGGGGTACATAATTCTTCCCAAGTATTTAATCGTTCTTCAAGATCGTCTGGTAGATTCTTAGCCTGTAAAATACCAATTGTTATTTCTCTCTGATAGACATCTATATCATCTCTTATCGCAGCTCTGGCTAAAGCATCCCAATTGTCGTCTACCGGATTAGAGTTAATTTGATCTCTAAACATATTTAAAAATAAACGCTCGCCAACAGCATAGTATAAACGCGCTACTTGATTAAGATCAGCATGATAATTATAACAAATATATGTTACATCCATTGCAGAATATAAAAGCTTTATGTAAGCCATTTTATTTGCTAATTGTGCATCCATTCCTGCTTCTATGTATTTGTTTTTGGTTACGTTTATCAGATCTTTTTCAGTATCACTGACTACGTCATATAAACCAGCCCATAACTGATTAAATAATGGCTTTCTGAATTCTATCTGTTCTTTAATATCTAAGCCTGTTCTATAATTACGTAAGAGCCAACGTGTGCTTCTGCGAATTAATCTTATATACTCAAATAAGACTTGCATTATTAACCCAGAATCTATTTTTTCCGAGTGAGTTAAAACCTGCTTAACAATATTATCTTTGTCTAAAATCTCTTGTGAGATCATATGGGCTCGTACTATATCAGATGTACTCGCACCAGTCTCATCCGAAAGGCGTTTAATATAAGTAAGACCCATTGTGTTAATGATTTCATTACTTATCTGGGTCGCTATAATTTCTGCTTTAAGACGATGCTGCTCCATTGGTTGTGCATACGATTCTTTTATAATAGCCGGAAAAGCTGTTTCTAAAGCAAATTCTACGTTAACATCATTTGGTAAATCTGAATTAAGTATTTCACGTTTTAAAACAATTTTACTATAAGCCATCAATACAGCAATCTCAGGTCTTGTTAAGCCCAGATTCCTAGCTTTACGCTCAATGATTTGCTCATCACTAGGCAAAAACTCTATTTCTCTGTTTAATAAACCTTCGCGCTCTAGGACTCTAATAAATTTTGCATGTTCTTCTAATGTTTTTGCAGATCTACTAGCAGCTAAGCTAATGGCGTAGCCCTGATTATAATTATTATTTAAGACTAATTGCGCAACTTCGTCAGTCATTTTTTCTAATAACTGATTACGTTGTTTTATAGTCATATCACCAGATTTTATAATAGGGTTAAGCAAGATTTTTAGATTTACTTCATGATCAGAGCAGTCAACACCACCTGAATTGTCAATAAAATCTGTAAATAATGAAATATTGTTTAAAGCTGCTTCTACGCGTCCTAATTGGGTAAAACCTAAATTACCACCTTCACCAACAACTTTACATTTCAGTTGATTACCATTAATCCTGACCGCATCGTTACTACGATCACCTACTTGAGGATCAGTTTCAGTGCTAGCCTTAACATAAGTACCAATACCACCGTTCCATAAGAGATCTACAGGTGCTTTGAGAATTTCTTTAATTAAATCATTAGGCATTAAAGATTCAACTGCTGAGTCTATACCTAAAGCCTGTTTTATTTCTGATGAGAGCTTGATTGCTTTTACGAATCTTGAGAAAACACCACCACCTGGAGAAATCAATTGTTCATTGTAATCTTGCCATGTTGAACGTGGTAAATTAAATAACCGTTCACGCTCAGCAAAACTAACCGTTGGTTCAGGATTAGGATCTAAAAAGATATGCATGTGATTGAAAGCTGCTAAGAGCTTCATATGCTTAGATAAGAGCAATCCGTTACCAAATACATCTCCCGCCATATCTCCGATGCCCACAACTGTAAAATCTGTAGTATTAACATTAATATTATAAGAATGAAAATGTCTTTTAACAGACTCAAATGCTCCACGAGCAGTAATTCCCATTTTTTTATGATCGTATCCAACACTTCCGCCAGAAGCAAAAGCATCTCCTAGCCAGAAGTTATATTCTGCTGAAATACCATTGGCTATATCTGAAAAAGTAGCTGTACCTTTATCAGCCGCTACTACTAAATATGGATCATCTTCGTCATGTCGAACGATATTCTCGGCAGGAACTATATTATCATTAATAATATTATCAGTAATATCTAATAAGCCCCGTATAAATGTCGAATAACAAGCTATTACCTCTTGCATGATCTCATCACGGTTGCCTGACGGCAATTGTTTACAAACAAATCCACCTTTGGCTCCTGCTGGTACAATAACAGCATTTTTAACTTGCTGTGCTTTCATCAAGCCCAATACTTCAGTTCGAAAATCTTCTCTGCGATCAGACCAGCGTAAGCCACCACGAGCTACTTTAGCACCTCGTAAATGCACTCCCTCTGTACGAGCAGAATAGACAAAAACCTCAAACATTGGTAGCGGCAATACCAGATCGGGAATTAAGGCTGGATTCAATTTAAAAGAAATATAATTTTTAAAATTACTATTGCTATCTACTTGAAAGAAATTTGTCCGTAATGTTGCTAAAATTACATCTAAGAACCTGCGGAGAATTCTATCTTCATCAAGATTACTAATTTTTTCTAAAGCATCTAAAATTTTTGCTTTTATCAAATCTTCTGAATCGGTTTTCTCCAGTGGACTTAATCTAGATTTAAATAAACTTACTAGATCAATAGCAATTTCTGTATTATTTAATATAGTTTCTTGAATATAAGTTTCACTAAAAGTAAATCCAATCTGGCGAAAATATTTGCAATAAGCACGCAATATAGCAACTTCACGCCAAGTAAAATTAGCATCAATAATTAATTGATTGAACTTATCACTTTCAGCGACAC
>JAGOUU010000110.1 GCA_018061105.1 Gammaproteobacteria bacterium | reverse complement strand
CGTCAATGGTGCTGTTTTATACCAGTCTTTGTACAAGTCATAAACTATATTACCGAAATAATGAGCATCATTAATTGGTGAATAACCGCCATTGATTTCTCTGTAAGTATTTTCAGGGCATGTAAATTTATGAATTGCACCACCACTAGACTGATTTTTTAAATCATAAGTATCAACGTTTGGACTCGTCATGGTACAAGTTGTACCAGTAACATCTACCATTAGAGGACCATAGTCTTTATCATAAAAATATTTACCTATTTTTAGGTTACCACCAGGACCACTTGCTTTACCAGCAGTCATGTTAGCGTTAGTATTCATGCCTTCCCATGTTTCTAAAATCTCGCCAGTATTAGCGTCAATCATAAAAAATGGTCTACTGTTATCAGTAGTTTCATTTTCTACTAAAAAATTTACTAGATAAATTATTTTAGCTACATCAGAATAATTTTTAATAAATATCTTACTGTTAATGTTGCTAACTTTTTGAATATCAACTATTCCTGCTGCTTGTATTGCTATTTGTTCTGCTTGAGTTTTCGTAACAGTATGTTTTGTAGTGACAAGATCATGCTCTATGTTAATTAAGAAATGTCCTTTTAACACTTCAGAGCCTAATAAATTTTTCACTTCTTGTTTATTACTGACTAATGCAACATCCCAAACTGGAATATCTTGATAGTATTGAGAAAATCTATATCTAGTTTCATTGTTAGGCAATTCTATTTTTTTCGTTTCGATAAATTGGTAATTGCTATTTAAATTATTTATTATTGCAATTGCAGATTCTTGACTAGCTAAAGAACGCAATGAATTATTTGATTCAATTACTATTCTCTTAGCTGCAATAGCCATATGGGCCATACCAGATAGCAAAAAAGCTGTACTAATACCAATTAGTAATTTGCTATTTTTTTTATATTTACTCATCATTCACCCCTTTAGATTATATTAAATATGAGTAGCAGCAACTCAACTTTATTATTAATTATAATTAAGATTGTACAACCGAGTTAGTTAAGTGCGACGACTAGTCTACTCATTTTAAGTATAGAGACGAATAATCAATATTCCAGAGTTTTAAGCTTAAATTGTTTCAATTATCGCATACGCAAGTGCATAATCTTTATCATCAGATAAGCTAAGATGAATATGAAATTGTTTATTTAAGAGACGATTACTAATAATTTTGTAAGCATTCGTTGAAAGTATGACCTGTGGCTGACCTAGAACATTATTAGTTATTGAGAAATTAGATAAATACAAACCTTGCCGAAAACCTGTGCCTAAGGCCTTAACAATGGCTTCTTTTCCTGCCCAACGTGTAGCTAAATATTTATCTTTTTTTTCTAGATTATTAATATCATTAAATTTTGTTAGTTCAATGGGTGATAATATTTTTGCTAAAAATTTCTCTTGGTAAGTGCTATAAATAGCACTTACTCTCGAGATAGCTACTATATCTGTTCCAATACCGTAAATCATATTTTTTAGACAAAAATTGTTACATAGTTTACTTATATAATTTATTTATGCAATAAATTTATAATAGCCTGTGATCTCGCTTGATTCATCAATTTTTTCATTGTTCGTACAGCTTCATCCATGCCTGTTGTAATAGCCCGAGCTATAATAGCATGACCAATATTTAGTTCAGTAACTCCGATTATAGCAGCAATTGGACCTACATTATGATAATGCAAACCATGACCAGCATTAATCCTTAGACCTAGCTCTAAGCCCATATTTACAGCTGATTTAATATCTTTTAAAATTCTTTCTTGCTCAAGATTGCAAGCTAGAGCATAACTACCTGTATGAATTTCTATATCATCTGCACCACATTCTTTTGCTGCTTCTATTTGAGTTATTATAGGATTGATAAATAAAGATACACGAATACCCTGTTCTTTAAGTCTTGTAACAGCTGCTTTTATTTTACTTTTATTCCCAGCTACATCTAAACCACCTTCTGTAGTGACTTCAGAGCGTTTTTCTGGAACTAAACAGCATTGTTCAGGTTTAACTTGTTCAGCTATGCTTAACATTTCTGGCTCAGCCGCTAATTCTAAGTTAAGACGTGTTTTTAAATTATTTTTAAAATTACTAACATCTTGATCTTGAATATGCCGGCGATCTTCTCGTAGATGAATAGTAATTAAATCAGCTCCTGCTTGCTCTGCTATGAGAGCTGCAAACAGGGGATCGGGATAGTTTATTTTACGAGCTTCACGTACTGTAGCAACATGATCAACATTAACCCCAAGATAAATCTGATTTATATTATCTGTGCTCATAATTTTACTCTAATATTAATAATTTACGGCTATGTAACTCTTGCCCACCAAGATGATATTGCAAAATAGCTCGAATAAGTTTTTTAGCCGCCTGTAATGTTGCAACATCCCAGTTTCGTTGCATAATATTTAACAATAATTCACCCTCTAGATTTATTTTTTTCGAGAGATTATTATTTAGTTCCTGAGGGTTTGAAAGAATAAACCCATTAACAAAATCAAAGCCATAATATTTATCAGCCTCCAAGTTGTTAAACTGAAGACCATAGCCCAGAGCCGTTAATAAATCTAATTCAAACTCGCGCAATCTGTACTCTATATTACCAAAATCATCAAAATTCGCTAAACTTGCTAATAATTGCTGATAATGGTCAAATAAATCTTCAAAAATAACACCGGGGGATTTACATCCAAAATAATATAATAATTCATTGCAGTAAAAAGCTATCGCTAGTCTTTTTCCCGTAAAATAATACGGCTGAGCAGCTATCTCTACATTACTTAATGCCATGAGTTCGTTACGCCCACGGCAGCTAATCAACAAGTTAGAAAATGGCTGTAGTAACCCACGCTGGTTATTTTTGCCTGGTGTTCTTACGCCTTTGGCAATACTTTTAATAAAACCGTGTTCTTTTGTGAAAAAATCTATTAATAAACTTGTCTCACGAAAGCTTTTTGCATGGATTAAATAAGCAGAAATTAAGTCAAATTTAATCAAAAGAATTAAATCCTAAACTTTTTAACGCTCGCTCATTGTCGGACCAATTAGATTTTACTTTAACCCATAATTGTAGAAAAACTTTGGTATATAATAATTTTTCTAGATCAACTCTAGCGCTTCGCCCAACTTCTTTGATTTTCTCTGCATTAGATCCAATAATTATTGTCTTCTGGCC
>JAGOUU010000049.1 GCA_018061105.1 Gammaproteobacteria bacterium | reverse complement strand
CTACCGTCATTATGCAGATGATGTCGTTGAAAAATTTATTAAATCAGCTGTAAAAAATGGCGTAGATGTTTTTAGGATTTTTGATGCTCTCAATGATATTCGAAATTTAGAAACAGCTATTAAAGCCGTTAAAAAAAATAATAAGCATGCTCAGGGGACAATAGCCTATACAACTAGTCCGGTTCATAATATAGAAAATTTTGTAAAATTAGCAACCCAAATGGCCAGCTTAGGTTGCGACAGTATAGCAATAAAAGATATGGCTGGGTTGTTAACACCTGCGATAACTAGACAATTAATTCCAGCTTTAAAAAAATCTGTGAATTTACCTCTCCACTTACATAGCCATGCTGCAAGTGGTTTATCGATGTTATGTCAATGGGAAGCAATTCAATTAGGCTGTGAGCATGTTGATACAGCTATCTCATCTTTTGCTGATGGTCCTTCACACGTCAGTACTGAGGCTTTAGTAGCTGCTTTGAAGAATACTCAATATGATAGTGGTTTAAATTTAGAACTGTTACAAGAAATTGCGGAATATTTTAGTGTTGTCCGTAAAAAATACCATAGATTTGAAAATGAAAATAACTATGTCGACACAAGAGTTCAGATTTACCAAGTTCCCGGTGGGATGATTTCTAATTTATACCAGCAGTTACGTGAACAAAATGCACTAGATAAACTTAAAGATGTTTTTGCTGAAATTCCTAGAGTACGAAAGGACTTAGGTTATCCGCCTTTGGTAACACCAACTTCTCAAATAGTTGGTACTCAGGCAGTATTAAATGTCTTATCAAAAGAACGTTATAAAACTATTACAAATGAAGTCAAAAGGTATCTTTTGGGGATGTACGGCCGAGCGCCTGGTGAAGTAGACAAATCAATTCGTCAAAAAGCTATTGGGAATACTGAGCACGTAGACTGTCGTCCTGCAGATTTACTTAAACCAGAGTTGACCACTCTTAAGTCAGAAATAGAGAAATTAATTCATTCAGAAGAAGATATATTAAGCTACGCTTTGTTTCCAGAAGTTACAAAAAATTATTTTATAGAGCGTGAAAATAATCATTGTCAGCCCGAACCACTAGAATTAGAGCAAAAAAACTCAGCTACTTTGGGATTAGATCGCTGCGCGATGTTGCCTAAAAATTTTACAATTTATTTGCATGGCGAAACTTATGAAATAAATGTCCGAGGATCAGGACAACAAAGCTTAAGCGAACGAAACTTATATTTAACGGTCGATGGCTTACCTGAGGAAATATTAATTCAGCAAGAAGTTACTGAAGATCTAAGTATAAGTAGTGAGAATGAGAAAAATAATCAATCATCAGGAGCAAGATTATCAAAATTAAAAACAGCTGCGAAACCAGGAGATGTGACAGCAGCTATGCCTGGGTTGATTGTTGAAATAAAAACTTCTTTAAATAGTTATGTAAGTTCGGGTGATGTCTTATTAGTAATCGAAGCGATGAAAATGGAGACTGAGATTCAGGCTCCAATTTCTGGTGCAGTTACAGCGATTAATATTAACAAAGGGGACAGCGTTATACCTAATCAAGTTTTGATTGAAATAGATCCTACTCAAAATCTATAATAGCTGTTATTGGCCTATGATCAGAATATTTATTCGCAGGGTTGCAATAATTTTTTTCTGCATAAGAGATCACTGAGCTGGCAGAGATATAATGTAATTTATTTGAGACAAATATAAAGTCTAAAATAGACTTATAACTGCTACATTGAGTAGGTAATAATTTGCTTGGTTGAATCCAAGTAAAAATATTATTTTTGGTAAGCTCATCGTAACCACGATCATGATTAGTGATATCAATTGGTGATAGATCAAAATTGTAATCCCCAACAGCAATCACAGGTAAAGATTGTTTTTTTGTCCATTCGTTGATTTGTTGTGCTTGCACAAGCCGGGCATCATTATCTCTTCTGTAGAGATGATTGATCATAAATAGGAATTGTTGATTAGTCCTAAGATCTTCAAATTGAGCTACAAGTGGGGCTCTTACTCGCTTATTAGGATTCATTTCATCTAGCTCTGTATGAGAGATCAAACGAAATTTATTGGAATCATAATAAATTTGCAGTCTATTATTATTCATGCCTGAGGTGCCTTTGATAGCTTCAATTTTACGATCAGGATTCATATTGATGATAGGTAAAATTTTAACTGGCCAATCTTCAGAAGACTCGGATATTCCCCATATGTCAATATTATGATCGAATAATTGTTTAGCTATTGTTGTAGCTGGGGCTCGCCCGGAATTCACATTGAAACTGCCGACTGCAACTGGCACAGCGTAAGCTTGTGATAAATTCATGAATAAATATACATATGCTGGAATTTTAAATATGCGCATTTTCTCCTCCCTGAGAAATAATCGCGGACGTATAAACAGGAGAATAGATAGATTAATATTTCTATTCATATCTCTATATATTTATATTACATGAACTGTAAAATAACAATGAATTTGAAATAATTTATTTATACTTGTGTATAATAGCTGTCTTGATCCTGGTAGATAGATATTACGATATAGGACAGAGAAGAGAGAAGAGAGAAGAGAGAAGAGAGAAGAGAGAAGAGAGAAGAGAGAAGAGAGAAGAGCATGCAATTAGATTTCAGGCAAAAAGCTTTAGTTTTTCCTTATATTTTAATTTTTTTAGAAATAGTCGTTTTTTTGTCTACTGATATGTATTTACCAGCGTTACCTTCTATGGTTAATGAACTGAATATTACACAAGATGAAGCACAGTATACATTGACTGTCTGGTTTATTGGCAGTATCAGCATGCAGCTGATACTAGGGCCCTTGAGTGAACGTTATGGGCGAAGATTAATTTTACTGTTGGGAGTGGGTTTATTTATTATTACGAGTTTTATCTGCTCTGTAACTAATAATATACAAATTTTTTATATAGCAAGATTTTTCCAGGGCACGACAGTCTGTGCCGTTTTAGTTACTGGATATGCGACTATACATGAGCTATATGCTGGCAAGAAAGTAGTACAAATACTCGCAATCATAAGTTCAATAACTATATTAGCTCCAGCTTTAGGTCCTTTTGCCGGGGCATTATTACTTAGTTATAGCAATTGGCATACTATTTTTGGATTATTAACCGTTTTAGCAATATTAGGCTTCGTTGCTGTATATATAGGAATGCCAGAAAATAGTTATATCAAATCAGACATATCTAGTTCTGATGACAAAAACTTCTTTAGCCAGACTTTAGAACACTACATGGCTATCTTTCGTAATAAAAATTTTATGAAGTTATCTATTATAGAATGCTTTGTGATTATCTGTTTTTTTATATGGATTGTAGAAAGCCCATTTATAGTAATTAATACCTATGGTAAATCTGAAATATATTTTGGATTAATGCAACTTTGTGTATTCAGTGGCTTTATTGCAGGCTCTCAAACAACGAAATTTTTTGTCACTAAAATTGAAGCCAAAAAGTTGTGTGACTTTGGTTTGGCAATAACTGTTAGTTCAGTAATATTATTTGTAGTGTTGTCTAGTTTTGATTTTAATATTATTTTGATTATAACGACTATGATTGGTATTTCTTATGGAGCTTCGATGCTATCAGGATTGCTCAATAGGCTAGTTATAGAGTCAAGTAAGGAGCCTATGGCTCAAAGGGTAGCTGTATTTTCTACTTTTATCAGTTTGTCAGCTATTCTGGGTAGTTATCTTGTGACATTAATAAATGATCGGACGTTTGATAACATTGCTTATTTAATGTTAGGCTGTGTTACTATTGCGACAATAACTTATAAAATTACACGAAATCTTGTAGAGTTAAAAAATTAATAAACATATAATATTGCAATATATTATTTGGATTATATATTATGTTTAGTTTTATTTTACTAAGTATTTGTGCTTATTTTTTAGGATCTGTTAATTTTGCCATTTTACTCTGCAGCATTTGGGGATATCAAGATCCTAGAGTCGTCGGGTCAATGAACCCAGGGGCTACTAATGTGCTTAGAACAGCCAGCCCTCAAATAGCAGCGGCTGTTTTAATATTAGACGGATTCAAAGGCTGGTTACCCGTATTCGTCGCGAGTTTTGTGTTAACATCAAAATTTAGTTTAGCTTTTGTTGGCTTTTTTGCTTTGTTGGGTCATTTATATCCAGTATTTTTTAACTTTAATGGTGGTAAAGGCATCGCAACGTTTATTGGTATTTTGTTAGCCTTGTTTTATCCAGCAGCTATAATTTTTTGTTCTATCTGGTTGTTAATTGCTGCAACTACTAAATATTCTTCCTTGTCGTCTATTATAGCTGTAGCGACTACACCAGTATATTTATTAATGCTTTACGAATTAGATATAATTTTGCCTATATTAGCTATGTCTATTTTTTTACTGTGGCGGCATCATGATAATATTATGCGATTGCATGATGGGAATGAATCTCAAATCAAATTTAAATAATTAAATTATTTCGTAATTTCTGTTAGCTCAGATATCGGCCACCTTGGCGTGACTATGCTATAATTTGTATTATTAATATCAGAATCTGTTTGATCTGCAGCTAGTCTTAAATAACCTGCATAGGCAATCATCGCACCATTGTCGGTGCAATACTCGGGCCTTGGTAAATATAATTGGCCGTCTAAACTCTGCATAAGATTATTTAACTTGGATCTTAGTTCTAAATTAGCGCTGACGCCACCTGCTACTACTAATTGATTAATATTATGTTCTAATAAGGCTTTTTTGCATTTAATAAACAAAGTATCTATAACTGCCGCCTGAAAAGAAGCAGCTATATTAGCTTTTGTTTCTAGACTTTTATCAGATTTATTATAAGTATTCAAAGCTGCCGTTTTTAGCCCGCTGAAACTGAAATCTAAATTATTTTGATTTAAATTAAAATTAGTTAATGGCCGCGGGAACTTATAGCTATTGGCATCACCAGTTAAGCCTAGTTTAGCCAAAGCCGCGCCTCCAGGATAACCTAGGCCTAGTAGTTTAGCCGTTTTATCAAAAGCTTCTCCTGCTGCGTCGTCTATACTTTCACCTAATATATTATATACTCCAAGTTTTGTGACTTTTACTAGCATGGTATGACCGCCTGAGACTAGTAAAGCTATAAATGGTAGATTGGGTTTCAGATCTTCTAAAAGTGGCGCAAGTAAATGGCCTTCCATGTGATTTATCCCTAAAGACGGAATTTTCCAGCCGTAAGCTAATGTTTTAGCTAATAGGGCTCCGACTAAAAGAGCTCCGATTAAACCTGGGCCTTTTGTATAGGCAATGCCATGGATGTCTTTTGAACTTAGTTTTGCTGATTGAATACATTGATCAATAAGAGGTAAGAGTTTTTGTATGTGATCACGAGAAGCTAATTCTGGGACAACGCCACCATATTGCGCATGTAGTTTTATCTGACTGTATAACTTATGGCTTAGAATACCATGGTTTTTGTTATAAATAGCTACTGCAGTTTCGTCACACGAAGTCTCAATACCCAATACATTAGTTATTTTAGATATAGATGCCATAAAACAAACCTTAAAACTTTAAAACCTTGAAAAGATGTTAATTTGGTATAGAATACTATAACTTAGTGGTAATTTCATTAAGTTTTGTTCGTAACTAATTATAACATTAATATTTAAACTGGGGTGATTTTTATGCCATCTGTTAGGGTTCGTGAGAATGAGCCGTTTGATAGTGCTGTTCGTCGTTTCAAGCGTTCAGTTGAAAAGTCTGGAGTGATTACACTGGCTAGAAGACGCAAGTTCCATGAAAAACCAACAACGGCTAAGAAGCGTGCGAAAATAGCTGCTGTTAAACGTGAAATGAAGCGTCGTTCTAAAGACAATATGCATTTACGTAAAAGAAGCAAGCGAAGACCGTCCGCTGCAAAACGTAGACCAACTTACTCTAATAACAATTCTAATTATAGACCTAGTTTCGGTGCGTATAATAACGCTAGATAATAGATATCATAATTTAGATATATATGGAGCCTGTCACCGACATGGATAATTTATCTGAAAATTTAAAAAATAAGATAAAATCTGAGATGGTAGTAGCGATGCGTGCGCAAAACAAGGCACGCGTTTCTGCAATTCGCTTATTAACGTCTGAAATTAAACAACGCGAAGTTGATAATCGCATTGAACTAGATGATGCTGCTGTTCTTGCAGTCATAGACAAAATGCTTACTCAACGCAGGGATTCATTTAACCAATATAAGCAAGCGAATCGAGAAGATTTAGCTACACAAGAAGCTTATGAAATGGATGTTCTAAAAGAATTTTTACCTCCTCAACTATCACAACTTGAGCTTAATGATTTGATCAATAAGACGATTAAAACTCTAGGTGCAACTACTATTAAAGACATGGGGAAAGTGATGGCTGAGATCAAACCACAGATTCAAGGACGTGCTGACGTCGCAGAAGTTAGCAAAACTGTCAAAGAATTATTATCTTAATCTTAATAATAATAAGTAATATTTAATTTATGGGTTATATCCCGCAATCATTTATTGAAGATTTACTTTCCCGTATTGATATAGTAGATACTATCAATTCTTATGTCTCTCTAAGAAAAGCTGGCAGAAATTATGTGGCCTGTTGCCCATTTCATCACGAAAAAACCCCTTCTTTTTGTGTGGTGCCAGACAAGCAATTTTATAATTGTTTTGGCTGTGGTGCTGCTGGTAGTGCCATAAAATTTGTTATGACTATCGACAATTTAGATTTTGTTTCAACAGTTGAAAAATTGGCGGCGAGTGTGGGCATGGAAATACCACAAAGTAATAATCCTAATCAAAAAATTTCTGATCGATATAAATTATTTTATCAAATTTTAAATTTAGTCACTGCATATTATCAAAATAATTTATCACAAAATGAACAAGCATTAGATTATATTCAAAAAAGGTCGATAGACATTGATATTGCTAAATTTTTTCTTTTAGGATATGCCCAAGATGGGTGGGATAATCTTCGTAGAAATACTAAAATAGCCGATCTAGTAGAGCAGTTTAATCATAACTCTCAAGTAAAATATAGTCTTGAACAAATTCTCGAAGATAGCGGGCTATGGATTAAAAAAACAGAAACTGCAGATAATAATATTAATGGCTATGATCGTTTTCGCAATCGTCTCATGTTCCCTATTAGAGATAACAAGGGCAGGGTAATAGCTTTTGGTGGTAGAGTATTAGACGATAGCAAGCCAAAATATTTGAATTCACCAGAGACGTTATTGTTTCATAAATCAGCCGAGCTCTATGGATTATTTGAAGCGCTACAAGTGGCTAGTCAAAATAAAACTAAACTAAATAAATTTGTTATAGTTGAAGGCTATATGGATGTCATTGCTTTGTTTCAACATGGCATTTACTATTCCGTCGCGACATTGGGTACAGCGAGCTCTTATCGTCATTTAGCGAAATTATTTAAACATTGTGATGAAGTGATTTATTGTTTCGATGGCGATCTAGCAGGCCGCACTGCTGCTTGGCGTGCTTTAGAGAATTCTTTAAGTGCTTTGTATAATAATAATAAAATTAAATTTTTGTTTTTACCTGAACAATATGATCCTGATTCTTATATTCATGAATTTGGTAAACATGAATTTGAACAGCAATTAAATAATGCTATTTCTTTGCCTGAGTATTTATTCTTACATCAAGCACAAGTTGTTGGAGTTGATGGTCTGAGTACCATAGAAGGTCGTGTTCATTTTGTAAATCTCTGCAAACCATTATTATTAAAAGTTCAAGATCCAACCTATCGGGCAATTCTTGAAACTGAATTAGCTCGAAGATGTGATTTGAACCAGTCAAGTTTAGATAAAATTTTAGTATCACCTGAAGACACTTCTAAACTTAATCAGCAACTTAATCATAATAACCAAATTAATCCAATTAATTCAATTAATCTAATTAATTCAAGAGTGCGGCATAATCCTTCTTTATGGCGTAAGGCTTGTGCTTTGCTTATACATAATCCTAAATTTTTTGAATATATCCCGACAGATTTAATAAATTTATTACATGCTGAAGCGGGGAGTAACAGAGATCAAGAAATCTTGGTTTTTTTAAAAGTTTATCATCTGCTTACTCAAGTTAAAACAATCCCAGAATTGATTGATAGCTTGAGTGACAGTAACAATAGTGATAATTCAGATCTGCAAAATGTAGTTATTAAGTACTTATCTGATCAACCTATGATAAATGATGAACTTGCAGAGGTAGAATTCAAAGATCTAATCAAGCGGCTTAATAAAGATCAACTCGCAAGTGAAATGGACAGTCTTAAGGCTAAAGTTAGTACAAGCGGCATGGGCAGTCTTTCTAATCAAGAAAAGCAGCGATTACAAGAATTGTTACTAGATAAATCGTTAGGATAAAAGTAACTAGTTGATTATAGAGATAGTTTATTTTAGTAAATAGGGTGTAGGCTAGCTAGTATTATATGGATATGCTAGAATCATCGGATTATTCGGATTATATAGAGTAGTGGAGTTAGTAATGAACGATATGCCTGAGCAACAAGAATCCCAGTTGAAGTTATTGATTAAAGCAGGTAAAGATCAGGGGTATCTAACATTTGCTGAGGTCAATGATCATCTGCCTAATAATCTTGTTGATGCTGAGCAGATCGAAAATATTATTGCTATGATCAATGACATGGGAATCCCTGTCTATGAAGAAGCACCGGTAGATAGTGAAATCTTACTAGGAAATACTGAAGTCACTGACGATGATCTCATGGAGGCAGCGGCAGCGGCTTTGGCGGCGGTCGACGGTGAATTTGGACGTACAACCGATCCAGTTCGTATGTATATGCGAGAAATGGGTACTGTCGAGTTATTAACCAGACAGGGTGAAATAGCTATCGCTAGACGCATAGAAGAAGGAACTCGTGAGGTTATATTAGCGTTATCTTCTTACTCAGAATGTATCGGCGAGATCTTATATCTATTTGATCAAGTACAAGAAGGAAAAATGCGGTTGTCAGATTTGGCAACTGCATTTCTGAATGTTAGCGAAGTGAATGTTGAAGAAGTAGGTGTTGCTGCTACAGACATTGGTAGTGCGCTCCCGTCTAAATATGATCAAGGTCTCAGTCTCGATCAAGATCCAGAAAAACTAGAGAACGTAGATGTTAATCTTTCAGACAGTGATGATGAGGTAGACGAAGAAGAAAGTGTTCAACCAATAGCTGCTCAATCCGAGAATGGAGAAGAAGATGAAGAGGGCGATAGTGAAGCTGGTGATGTTGATGACGGTGGTCCTTCTATGGAAGAGGCTATTGAAAAATTTGGTCAACTGCGTGAAGAATACAATAAGATTATCAAAATAGAAAAAAAATATGGACGCAACCATGAGAAAAGTCTTGAGGCTCGAGAAAAGTTAACTCAGTGCTTTTTGCAATTTAAATTTACCTCAAAGTTATTCAATCGTTTATTTAGTGGCTTACGTAAAATGTTAGATCAGGTACGTGAGCAAGAGCGCGTTATTATGAAAATCTGTGTTACAAAAGCAGATATGCCAAGACGTAATTTTATTTCAACATTTCCAGGCAACGAAGCTAATTTGAATTGGGCTGATCAACATATTAAAGCCAAAGTTTCTTATTCTAAAATTATTGCTGAAAATATTGATGACATTCATAATGCTCAGAAAAAATTACAAGATTTAGAATTAAGTACTAATCTAACGATTACAGAAATAAAAGAACTAAATCGTAAAATGTCCGTAGGTGAAGCCAAAGCTAGACGAGCAAAAAAAGAGATGGTTGAGGCTAACTTAAGACTCGTGATTTCTATCGCCAAAAAATATACTAATAGAGGTTTACAATTTTTAGATTTAATTCAAGAAGGTAATATTGGCTTAATGAAAGCCGTCGATAAATTTGAGTATCGTCGTGGTTATAAATTCTCGACTTACGCTACTTGGTGGATTAGGCAGGCTATAACACGATCTATCGCTGATCAAGCAAGAACGATTCGTATTCCAGTGCATATGATAGAAACTATTAATAAACTTAATAGAATCTCGCGTCAAATGGTTCAAGAAATGGGGCGTGAACCAACACCAGAAGAATTAAGCAAACGCATGTACATGCCGGAAGATAAGATTAGAAAAGTTCTTAAGATTGCAAAAGAGCCTATCTCGATGGAAACACCAATAGGTGACGACGAAGATTCTCATTTAGGAGATTTCTTAGAAGACACGTCTTCTTTCTCGCCTTTAGATGAAGCTACAAATGAAGGCCTAGCAGCTGCTATACGTAGTGTATTAGAAAATCTGACTGATCGAGAAGCAAAAGTGTTAAGAATGCGTTTTGGTATCGATATGAACACTGATCATACTTTAGAAGAAGTTGGTAAACAGTTTGATGTTACCAGAGAGCGTATTCGCCAAATTGAGGCTAAAGCGTTGCGTAAACTACGCCATCCATCAAGATCTGAGCAATTACGTAGTTTTATGGAAGACGAAGACAAGTAATAAATATTATAAAAACAGTGACATTATTTATTAAATTGATATAATTGATACGCGTTAAGTTGCAGGGCCTATAGCTCAGTTGGTTAGAGCAGAGGACTCATAATCCTTTGGTCCAAGGTTCGAGTCCTTGTGGGCCCACCAATTAAATCAAAGCGTTAAGTAGAATTACTTAATTGTCTAAATTTCTGTGTCGAACATGTGTCGAAGTTTGAATATGTCCCTATTATGGGTCTTGAAAGTTAACTGAGTAGCAGGTTAATCAAGCTCAACACTTTCTACATTGATTAACACTAAAGCATGATGATGTCCAAACATGGCATGGAAGAGCGTACCTGTTACTTTTATGTGATTTCCGTTTTTATATCTTTTCCAATGATTTTTATTACTATCAACGATCTGAATAAAATTAACATTGTCTTCTGGTACATCATTAGTACCCTTTGCAGCATTATGAGTTAATTTAACATCCACTGTCTGATCTAACTTTAGATACCAACCATATTCTGCTACATCACCATTATCAATACTATTATAATTGGGCGGGCCAGGAAATAACATTGTATTGACAACACCAATTAACTCTACATGTGCTGGTTCATAGTACACAGTTTTATTATCACTAAATCCAAATACAGTTCCTATAATAAAAAAAGTAAAGCATATAAAAAATAATTTAATAATTTTAAACTTGTGTTTCATCATGTTTTTTTATCACTAATTCTCTAAGATTCTTTTGTATAGAACTTCCATGACGAGCCCTTATGTAAGTATTATTAAGTTTTGAAACACAAACATCCACATCAAGCTTTAGTTGTTTGGCGAGATCTATACAGTTTTTTTGCGTAATCCAGCCGAATAATTCTATATAGTAATTAGAGTTTACATGTTTTTTATTTTGCTGTACATGGGTAATAGTATAAATTTCTGTAATAGTACCTTCCTTATAACCCTCCATTTGCTCAATAGCTTGCCATAATTTTTGAAATTCTTCTGGAGTAAAATCTTTGATTTTTTTATCATTGGTGATGCCTGTTTTTTTGCGCAAAAACTTTATATATGCCGCTGTGTTATTTTCCTTGGGTGGAGCATACTTTTCAGTCAACTCATCAATATTCTTATCACCATATGTAGTTTTAAGACAATCTAATAATGCCCTATGGCCAGTCTCTTTATCTGGGAATACAGCAAAACCTCCGGCTTTGCCGATCTGGCCATTTTTCCTACTTATATCACCCGGTACAAGATTGCCAGGGTTATGATTTCGCCAGGTCCAAGTTCCGTTAACATATCTAAAATAGACCTCTTCGGAAACCATCATTCAGTTAATTCCATGTTGTAAATTGCTGCAATCAGATTAAATCTTAAACCAAAATGTTTACGTCTATTACGATACCGGTCCGATATAATTTTAAATCTTTTAAGCATGCCAATAACATTTTCATTTAATACACGCTCACTCGATAATTCGCGATTCTTACGTTTATCTTCTTTTGTTAACGG
>JAGOUU010000048.1 GCA_018061105.1 Gammaproteobacteria bacterium | reverse complement strand
AATAATTACACATTGTGATAGTATTATACACGATAAAACGCATATTGAGAGTATAACTACACACCTTAATGTGCTCACAGAGTCAGATAAAGAATACTTGGATTTGGTAGTCAAGAGTAACCCTGATAAATTTAGTGCACCTCTTACGCTCGACTTTAAGTTACAAGCAATCTTAGATGCACTAAAGGTTATGCCTGATGAGGTTACGAAGAACAGCGAAAAGTTAGCTGAATTCTTAATGCTACCGTTTTTTAAAATCGACTGTTTATACTTTGGTGTAACAGCTCTCAAGGAAGCTAGGATTTTTACTGAGGGCAATTATAAAAAAATTTTAGCGGTTGCTACTGATCCTGACGCGGTAGACAATTTTGCTGGTGTTTTTCAGCTCTTTGCTAAGCATGACATGCTTAATCAAGAAAACTTTGATAATCTTATTGTTTGCGAGCCTATTGATGCATGGAAGATTACGTTTGCTCTGGACGAAGGAATGATAGCAGCAAACGAGAAGGTTGATACAACCGAAAGAGATCGCTTAATAAGGGAGATAGAAGATAAGACCATCCAAGCGATTGCCGCAGCTAAGACTAAAGCAAGAAGCCCTGAAGCAGCTGAAGCAGCAATAGCTAAAGCAGAAGCCGAGACAGTAAAACAAGCTGCAACAGTAACAGCACAATCAGAACTAGTAAAAACACCTGTAGCTGCAGATGCTGAAGCAGATGAAGTAGACATAGACATGATACCAGACTCAGCTGCGCCTAAATCTTCATGGAAACCTTATATCATCGCAGGTGGCGTTTGCTTACTGGCGATAGTTGGAGCTGCAGCTGTGTGTATCTTTGTTCCTGTAGTCGGAGTTGCTGTTGTAAATTTCTTTATTGCTACTGGCACGGGTTTATTAAACTTTGTTGGCCTCAGTGCACTTGCTCACTCTATTGCTACTAGTATAGCTGCTGGGGTGACTGCTACCGTAATTGCCCCTATTGTAACATTGGGAGGCCTCGGTGTGGCAGGTAAATTTGCTTATGATGCTATTAAACGTTCCCATAAATCATCTGCAGATAAGGGTACGTCTGAAACGCCACCATGCGATGCGAGTTCCGCAACATCACCTATGTGCCCATAAATAAAATAATATCTATTCTTCCCAGTATTTAATTACTGGGAATTCTCCTAGTTTCATCTGACTTGCACTTCTGTAGAAATAAAATTTGTAATTAAACAACGTACAGATATAATTTATATTTTTACTGGGAGTACTTATGTCCACACCAATCACAACAATGCGTTCCATTGTGGGCGCCATAATCCCAACCGATCTTCCAAAATCATTCACCCTTTTGCCTGCAGGTGCACTTGTTTTAGCTGGCGTATTTTTAGAATGCAATAAACCAGACTCAAGTAGTCAAGTGGTATCTTGGGGGTTTTATTTTACTCTGGTTTCATGGAGTATATATGAATTAAGCAAATTGCTCTTCTTGATTATTGAACCAAAAGTATCTAAGCATACTATCATTGACTACCATAATAAAACTGCTAATTTTATCGCTGGCTTAACAACTTTATATCTTGAAAAATTTCTTGGTTTGAGCGATGGAATATTGGATCTTCCAGAAGATGGTGGCCTAGTCATTGTTGCCAATCACCCTTGGGGTGCCACGGATGCTATGTCTATTATGACAAGAACCCCTAGAGCTATTACTCCTATAGCAGGCAGTCATTATAATAAAAAGTTTTTTGGGCTTGTTGGATTATTTTTAGTACCATTTTTTGAACTTTGGGGAACTATTTTTGTTCATTATGCCAAAAACCCAGATGGAACTAAACAAAAAAACAGCGGTACAATCAAAGCTTCTGTTGATGTTGTAGAGATTGGCGGGGCTGTGTTACTTTTTGGCAAAGGGGAGTTACACTACCCAGATAAACTAGTACAACCGGAAACTCAGCCTGGAGCTGCTATCATCGCTAAACGTGCTAATGAACAATTGGTAGCAACCAACAAAAAACCTCACGTACAACTAGCTGTAGTACAAGTATATGGTCATAACCCAAAATATTATGGGTATGCCTTTGGGTGCCTATCACCATTTAGTCGAGCAAAACTAAAAAGCAAAATAGTTAAAATATTTACTCCAGAAGAAATACTAAGTAAAAACATAGATGAAATAACCAAAGAGATTAATGAACTTATTAGTGTTGATCCCGTTAGTCTTGATCTTGAGTATAGCATTGAACATAGCGCCAGTGTTCTTAAGTTTAAACCTGCCTAAACAGGCTGAGGACGTTTATATCGTTTATATACCGGATCACCAATGGTTTCAATCGTCGCAAAACCATTGGCTCCAAAAGAATCTAGAGCACCCACCGTACGCGAAAAAGTTTGAACAATTTTAGAACCAGGATCGATAGCAAATTTTTGTAATACTACTCTACAGTCTAAATTTTTTGCTTCTTCGACTATACCTTTAGATAAAGCCCGAGAATTATTAAAATTAAAAACCAATAATACACTAAATTGACACAGCCATTTCAGATCTTCATATAAAGCAACAGGATTATTACTATTATTTTTTATATATTTAAAAAAATTATAAATAATTTGTGGTAAATTTCTTACAAAATTATAAAGATTACTAAATACTATTGCAGTAAACATAAAATTTGCTGGCGCTGCCAAGGCGATTAAAATAACGACTAGCCATGGCGCAGCTAGTAAACTTATGGCGCTAGCATAAAACATACTTGCTTCAAGCAAGGCTAGTAAACAGGCCCCGGATATAATCGCAATAAATATACATGCTTGAGAAAAAATATAAAAATATTTTTTAGCAAAAAAATTGCCTATAAAAAACTTTTTAAGTTTATTTAAAACTAGAGTTATATTAAAACTTAATTCATTGATAGCGCTAAAATATAAAGCAGTTAAAGCTAAGCATGCGTACCCCGCACTTATTACAGCGAGTATAATTGCTAAACTTGCAGGCATAAACAAACTAAATGCAGCAACAGCAGTTGAAAACATTAAAATACTATAAGTTATTCCACCACAAGCTGAAATAATAAAGGTCAAAATATTGCGAGCACGACTTGTGCCATGTAGTAAACGACCATACCAAAGATCTTTAATAAGATCCATAACAGATTTATTATATAAGACTAAATTTATTATTGTAGACGGAATCCCTATCCATAAAATATTTAATAATAAAGCAGAGCTGGTAGTCGTAGCTAGCACTGCCGGCAATAGTCCTTCTGCAATGGCTGTGCAGACTATAGCTATATATCCCTGAAAAATTAAAAATAGTTTAAAATAATTTTTAGGTTTTGCGCGGATCACTTTACCCTTTTGACTATACTCATAGATTCTCTCGTCAGCAGAAGGCTTTGGTTCGGTTTTATTATAATGAGACTGCAAATAAGTTTTTTTACTTTTAGACACCAGAGACTTAATCCAGTGACTGTATAACTTTTTTAAGCTGACTTTTTGATGTTGTTTAAATCTGGAATTATCTTTTCTTATGGCTTTAAAAATAATCTTAGCTAAATATTTATTTATATTTTCTATAGTTATTTTTGGGTTATTTAAATATTTATAATCTTTTTTAGAAATTAAATTATAAGCTAGTAACTGGTAGATTAAATTATAAAAATAATACTCACTTAATCTATGAGAATATTTTTTAATTTTGGATTCAAAAATATTAAGCTTAAAGAATACAAGTATTTTTATTAATTTTAACAATATAAAAAATAATATATTTTTCCAATGGTTAACTAATTGAAAAACATTACTTAACCAGACGTAAAAAATGTTTTTTGATCTTAAGATATATAAATTTTTTATGATAAGATTTAGATTGGTAAAATTATAGTTGTCAGACTCGCTCATTAGCAGTGCTGTAAAATTGGTAATAATAAATTTTTACACGTTCAGGGGCATTAAAATTAAAATCCAGCGTCATTGCGAAAACGTCGCCGACTTCAGTATTTTCGCAATAACATTGTATTTTAACTCATATGAATACATACGTTCTGAGCAAGCTTACTAACGCTCTAGATTCTAATAGCCTCACCTATTCTAAATCGCCCATTATGCCATAATTCTCAAAATAGTTATCTATCTTGAGTGGTATTTGAATAATATTTTAATAACCCAAATATAATAAAAACCTGAGCTAGATAATATAAAGGCCAAGATAGTGGAAAATAACCTAGCAGATCACCAAGTAATCTATGATATGCAACTAAACAATCCGATGCAGCATATAATAAAACTCCAGGTATTATATATGGTACAGCAGCCGGATGAAAAACAGCTAATACACCGAAAGTAGTTAAAACTAAAATATACACCGCAATACTAAAGTATAAAATGCCTACTACTAAATTAGCCAAAAATACATTACCCATAAATGCAGCAACTGTAACTAATAGAATAGCTAGGCCCAATCTTTGGATAGAATAAATATAGCTAGTTTTTAAGTCTCTCAGGATAATAGCAATATATATCAAATGGCCGAGAAGAAAAAAAGGTATAGCATAAACAATAGAACTAGCAATCTCTATAATTACATCGCCAACAGCATGAAAAATTAAAGCCGTAATTAACAGATGAGAAATTAATTTGTCTTTTACAAATATCTTATAAAATTTTACTACAAGAGTTAAAAACAAAATACTAGTTATTTTAAATAACACTAAAGGCGTATTTAAGTACATTAAACCATAGCCGTAAATCACACTACTAAGTAGTGATAGTATAACTAGCCTTAAGATTAAACGAGAAGATTGAGAAGAATTAAGCAGATTTAATGCAATTTGATTCATTGTAATTTCTTTATTAATAGCGATCAATATAGATGAGGCAGTTTAAACCAATCGCTATTAGCAAAGCAAATTAAATAGATCTCTCATTGTATTAAAAACACAATGAGAGATTTTAACCATTACGCTGGAGACGGAGCCATGCCTGCAGTTGTTCTTGCTGCTAGATCTGCTACGTCAAAAGTACAAGTGTCTAAGTTTTTATAATCAGGATCATCTTGTTTAAGATCGTACTCATTAACAAACCCTTTCGTAAGTGCTAAATGCGGATTAGGTGCAAAAATTACTGATTCCTCTGCACTAACAGCACTCATAGCTGCAAAGCCATTTCCACCTACTGATGCTAATACATAAGCAGTTGCAAAAACGATACCAACAGCTAATCCAATAACTCCAGTCCCTAATAAAGCACTAGCTAAACCTAAATAACCAAGAGCAAAGCCGCTGGCGTTAATAAAAGCAAAACTAAAAAATACCGCAGATAAAATTTTACCGGTAGTAACTTTGCTGTCACGATAAGGATTATCTGAATCTGAAGAAACTGTAGCAGGGTTACGGCCTTTTACAAAGTCAACAAATTGATTAACAGTATTTTTAACATAAGTTACAAAACCAGTGTTCGCAACATGCGCAACAAAATCAACAGATTTATCGACAGCAGTTACTATTCCAGAACGTATTGCATTAACCATTTTAAACACGTTCTTACTAAAGAAGGTGCCTAAACCAATTTCAGCAACACCTACAAATGCCCAAATACCAACAGGACCTAGTAAACTAGCGACAATAGGAATACCACCTAAAGCTCCGCTAAACATTAAGAACGTAGCAGTTACAACAGCAACAGAGAAACCAAACATTGCTACAACTGCAACAGCATTAATTAAAAACGTTGTAATAGCTTTAACTTTAGCTATATTTGAACCTGAAGATTTTTTTGTAAGTTCTTCCCTGAAATCTTTGATTGGTTTTACTAATAAGCTATGTAAAAAGCTTTTAAACTGTACTAATGATTCAAGCTTAAATACGCCCATTAAGCCAAATGTAAGCACTCCTGTGTATCCTATAAAAGTCATCACAGAAATAAAAATAGCCACCGCTGGTAAACTAGCTAAAGTTAAAAATAACGAGAAGTAATACGACAAACCAGCTATTGTGAAAGCTGCAAATACTGCTAATACAACAAGTAGTATATTTAAAGCTATACGTCTTTTCGGCAATAATTTTCCAGATGCATCACGTAAAAATCTATTTTTAATAAATAAATCTTTAAACGTCTCATAACTGTCGCCATGAAATAATGAAATAGTTACTGACGCCGCAGGTAGAAAAACAAAAGCTGCAATTGGGAATATAACAGGATTAGCTAAACCTAATGCCGTTAATTTTGTAATATAAAACCATGCTGGTGCTGAGCCTTCACCAATACCAATGACGAAACACACAGCCATGAGAGCATAGAATAATACATTTTTTATTCTACGTTTTCTAATGTTTGCAGCTATGGCAGCTTGTCTTTCTTTTGTACTGTCAAATTCTAATACCGGAGTGAAGATTATAGAAGAAGGGCCTTTTTTACCTGCAATTGTTTCTTTACCATAAGTCAGCATTTGCTTTTTATTTGATAATTCGATGATAGCCCTATTTAAAAGAACTTTAAGTTTTTTCTTTTCAGCAACTATCTTTGGATCTAGTTGTTTACAAGCATCAGCATAGCTGTCTGCATCTTCAGAAACTTCAATAGCTAATAATGGAGCAAAATCTACGCATAATTTTCTTAAAAATTTCTGGGTAATTTCTTGTTTCTGCTTCTCGAATAGAAAAGTATACGCTGGTACTTTATACGAGCTCTTAATGTCATCGTAGCTTTTCGCTATAGTTTCAGCTAGTTTTACATTACCAGAAACTAGTAAAAATTTGATTAGATTTTCGAAATCACTCGAACCAAGTCTACCTGTGGCTTTTTTCTTTACAAATTCAACTGCTCGCTCAATATTAACTGGCCAAGGGCTTTTTTTTGCCATATCCTGCACTCCTACTTGTTAACAACTTAAATAACAATCCCAGCAACAAAGATAACATAGTTTTTATAATATATTCAATTAATCTACAAGAATTTATCACAAATTAATAATGTTTTATTTAGTTTATCACCCAAGAATGAATGGCAGCTGAATAAATTACTTAAATTAATTTATTTGGGATAGAATAACTTGTTGATATATCACCTATTTCTATTAAAATTAAAAAATCTTTAACAAGCTCTACTGGTCTACTAATGCAGGATTATAATACAAAAAATATTAAAAATACTACAATTATCAAGACGATATATAAATTAACATATAACTTATTTCTAGGCTTATTATTAATCTTTTGTGTTAATAACCAAATTTACGCAAATTTTAACTACAAAGACTACAAAGAAAAGCCTGATATCTTAATTATTTCAGGGCCTAATTATAAAAAAATTGTCGATTCATTAATCAATTACTTACCAGAACAAAAGTACAATCTTAATATTAATTATCTCAAAAAAGAGGAATCTATCGCTAAAATAGATCACAGTATAGATTTCATTATTACCATAGGCCGAGAGTCTACTTTAAGAACTAATGAGTATTTATCCAATGTGGCCACTGCTGCCCCCCAATTAGCCGTGCTCATCCCCCATAGAATGTATAACAGTATATCTTCTGAACTGAAAAATAATAAAGACAAATTACGAAAAGTCACTGCTATCTATAGGGAGCAGCCAGTAGACAGACAATTAAAGCTTATTGAAACGTTATTACCAACGGCTAAAACTATAGGCATTTTGACTTCGATGTATGATCAAAATAGTATCAACGAGTTAAAACAAGAAATTGTCAAAACTAAGTTAAATCTGGTCATTACAGAAAACAAAAAGCGGGAAAATCTGATCGATTCTCTTAAGCATGTTCTGTCTCATAGCGACGTTCTACTAGCCCTCCCCGATCCAGAAATTTATAATCCGTTTACCTCTAAAGGCATATTAGTAACAAGTTTTCGTCGGGGTATACCAATTATTGGCTACTCAAAAAACTATGTCGATGCTGGTGCGGTAGGAGCTGTTTATAGCAAATCAGCCCAAATAGCAGAGCAAGCTGCTACTATTACAAATAGCTATTTTTCAAAAAATATTTTGCCCCCTCCGAGTTATCCTAGCCAATATTCTATAGCTAAGAACGAAGAAATTCTCAATAAATTAACTCTGCAAAAAAAACGCAGAAACAATATTCTTAATCATATACCTACTACTGATATATTATAATAAAAAAATATTATAGGACTAAATAAATGTTAGAAGAATGGGGCATCAAAAATAGAGTCTTGATCGTATCATTGTTACCTACAATGATTATTGCAGCTATGCTCGGAGTATATTTTACTAGCACGCGGTTAACAGATCTTGAGCAATCGCTTAAAGATCATGGTACTGCCCTTTCTATTCAATTAACTTCTAGCAGCGAATACGGAGTTTTTGCCCATAATAAAAAAATTCTCGATAAAATTTTAGAAAATGCCGTAGAAGATCCAGAGGTCTCAGCTATAACTATTTATGATAAATACGGCAAAGAACTCAGTCATATAGGCCCTAAGATAGACATTCAATATAATGCTAACAGAGATAAGTCACCTTTTACTATTATAAATAACGAAGAAAAACAATCTTTAATTTTTGTTGCGCCTATAATGCTGCGCGACGTTATTATAGAAGACTTTTCTGATAATATTAACTCTCCTAATCGGGATGTAACACAATCTTCTGTCAACCAAAAAGTCATTGGCTGGGTGAATATAGAACTTAGTAAAGAAAATACTATCTTAAAACAATATCAAGCTTTATTTACTAGCGGTTGTATTTTATTATTTGGGCTTTTAGTTTCGGGTTTGTTTGCTAAAAGATTAGGTCGCGACGTAACCTCGCCTATTATTAAATTAACTGGAGCTGTTCGTAAAATTAAAGATGGTGAATTTGCGACACGTGTTTATACAGGAGCTAGCGGCGAGTTAAAAATTCTAGAATCTGGGATCAACAGCATGGCTAATTCGCTTAAGATTGCTCACAATGAAATGCAAAATAATGTCGACGAAGCTACTCGTGAATTACGACAGACGTTAGAAACTATTGAAATACAAAATGCTGAATTAGACATTGCTCGTAAAGAAGCTCTTGCTGCTAGCCGAGTTAAATCTGAGTTTTTAGCAAACATGAGTCACGAGATCCGCACACCCATGAATGGGATACTAGGTTTTACGCAATTACTTTTAAAAACGCCTATTACTAGTCAACAATATGATTACTTAATGACGATTAATCAATCAGGAAATAGTTTATTGCAGATTATAAATGATATTTTGGACTTTTCAAAAATAGAGGCTGGTAAATTAGAACTAGATTTCAGACAATTTGATTTATTAGACTGCTTGGAAGAATCTATTGCTATCTTAGCACCTTTGGCTCACCATAAAAATTTAGAATTAGTACCCATCATCTATTCAGACGTTCCAAGAATGATTATTACTGATTCTCTTCGATTAAAGCAAGTTATCACTAATCTCGCAAATAATGCTATTAAATTTACTGATAGCGGCTCTGTAGTCATCAGAATAATGCTTGATGCCCAAACACAGCCCAGCGCTCATGCTCTAAGGCAAAATCGTTCTGTAAAAATAAAAGTTACAGTTACAGACACGGGGATAGGCTTAACAAATCATGAAAAAAATAAGCTATTTAGAGCATTTTCTCAGGCTGATACTACGACAGCTCGCAAATTTGGTGGAACAGGCCTAGGCCTAGCTATCTCAAAAAAATTAGTTCATAAAATGGATGGTAAAATAGGCTTTGAAACAACAAGCGGTGAAGGATCTGTTTTTTGGTTTACTTTTAAAGCTAAGATTCCATCTGGAAATGAATCTCAGCATATATTAAAAAAAGACTTATTATTGCCCAATAATATAGGAAGCAAGACTATACTAATTTGTGAGCAACATCCTATAACTCGACTAAGCATAAAATACTTATTAAAAAGTTGGGGAATAGATACTTTGGACATATCAGATATAAAACTCATTCCAGATCATTTAACTAATATTGATCTAATTATCTATGGCTTAAATGATTTAACGAATTACAAAGAAGATATTAATGCTTTAATTGCTGAAATTAAGATAAAAAACTTTCAGACAAAGCCAGAATTAGCAATCTTAGTTAATACAAGCGATCAAATTATCCATGATGAAATAAGAAGTTGCGGTGTTATCTTCTGTGTTGGCAAACCTATTTTACACAAAAAATTATTTGAAAATCTTCTGATTGCTTTTAATAATTCTGTAAATTCTCATGATGGGATACAAGATAATAGCTATACAAGCAATACTCAAGCCAGATTAAACACAGAAGTTTTGATAGATTCTGCCACAGTTTTAGCAGTAGATGATAATTTTGCCAATTTAAAACTAATCGAAACATTACTCAAATCTTTTGGTATTACTGTTGTGACAGCTAGTAGCGGCCTGAATGCGCTAGAGCTTATCAAACAAAAACGCTTTGATTTAATTTTTATGGATATTCAGATGCCCAATCTAGATGGCATTGAGACAACTAAAGCTATAAATAATTATTACACAGAAAATAATATAACAAAAGTGCCGATAGTAGCTGTCACAGCACATGCTATAATAGGCGAACAAGAAAAGCTTATAAAGCAAGGCCTGCAAGATTATTTATCAAAGCCTATTGACGAAGAAGAATTATTAATTATTCTAGGCAAATGGTTACATAAAAATGCTCCGATTTCAAAATATTATAAAGCTCAAAATAATATTAAAATCACAAATCAATCTAGCAAAATCATAGACTGGGAGCTTTCTCTTAAACTCGCAAATTATAATATTGAACTAGCCAAAGAATTATTAAATCTATTACTCACAGAACTACCTAAGGATCTTAATGCTATTAAACAAGCCTATAAAACTAAAAATTATGACGAATTTTATCACTTGATTCATAAACTTCACGGCTCATGTTGCTATTGCGGTCTGCCATTACTTAAAGCTGCATGCTTTAATCTTGAATCACAAATTAAAAAATCTAAAAATTTTAATGATTATATAAAAACTATGGATAAATTTATTTTACAGGCTAATGCTGTTATTACCGAATTCCCAAAGATATTGATACCTGATATAGAAATTAATGTTTAAGCAGCAGAAAAAATAAAAAAGGGCGATTATAGGCGCCCTTTTTTATTACAGATCACTATTACACATTATAAATAACTACTCCATAAGATAATATCACTGTATTTAGTATCACCATTAAGTTTTATAAAGTACTTACCTGGTTTTGGCCAGAATATTAAACATGATCTATAATTACCGCTTTCTGCTACAGAAGTACAATCATAATCTGCACCAGTTGGTATTCTATTGTATGCTACTTGCATAGATGGTGAACCTGTTCCACCAAAATTCCAAGTACTTAATACACCAATATTATTACCAGTTACATTAATATAGAACAACTTATCTGCACCATTTGGAGCGCTCAATCCTGGTATAGCAACACCTGGCTCAACTTTTACAGCATCATCTGGTGCAGGTATGGGATCCTGTGGATCTTTTGGATCTTTTGGATCTTTTGGATCTTTTGGATCTTTTGGATTCTGCCCACATGTAGCATTAACACCAACCGTATTAAATGCATCAATTACATCTTTAGAAGAATAAGCAAGATCATCTGCAGCATTTTTAACGCCACAAGCACCTTGATCATATCCAGTATTTGCTGTCCAATAAGTTTGATTTGCTAAGACAAATATATCAAAGGCTTTTTTAAGGTCCCAACCAGGTTTATTAGCTAATATATAAAAAGCTTTATTATAAACACCGCTGGTTTGGTGAACATCCAAGCTATCACTATAATCTCTCGCATGCCCTATTGAGCTACCATCTTTTGTTGGCTCAGAGAAGTATCTCAAAGCCGTACCACGAGCTCCTTTTTTCAGTGCTTCACCAACTAACCAGTCTACTCTTTGCCCTTCTGGTTTATCTTTATTCAAGAAATATTCTGATGCTTCACCAGCTATATCAGAAAATGCTTCGTTTATACCACCAGATTGCTTAGAGTATACTAAACCGGAGTTTTGTTCAGTAAAACCATGGCTTACTTCATGACCAACTACGTCTTGAGAAACTAATGGATAGAATAAATTTTTACCATCACCAAAACTCATTTGACTGCCATCCCACTCAGCATTATCATAATC
>JAGOUU010000047.1 GCA_018061105.1 Gammaproteobacteria bacterium | reverse complement strand
GCTATAGACAATGGCATCAAGCCTTCTATAGCTTCTAGTATTATAAAATGCCATATTACCGAATTCGGTAGACAAGTAGCTCTAGACGCTATGGATATCCATGGCGGCAAAGGCATATGTCTAGGCCCTAATAATTACCTTGGCCGTAGCTATCAAGCCGCTCCTATAGCTATCACTGTAGAAGGCGCAAATATATTAACGCGCAATATGATGATCTTTGGACAAGGAGCCATTAGATGCCATCCTTATGCACTAGAAGAAATGCATGCAGTAACAAATAATGATACAGAGCATTTTGATAACCTAATCTACAGACATGCTGGCTATATGGCTAGTAATTTTGTCAGATCTTTTTGGTTAAGTTTAACTATGAGTAGATTTAGCTCTTCTCCGAAAAGTGACGCGACTAAAAAATATTATCAGTGGATAAATAAATTTAGCGCAAATTTAGCATTTGCAGCTGATTTAACTATGGCCGTTATGGGTGGAGAATTAAAACGTAAAGAAAGTATCTCAGCAAGACTGGGTGATGTTCTTAGTAATTTATACATGATGAGTACTGTTTTAAAATACTATAATGACCAAGGTTCGCCTGCTGAAGATTTAGTAATTGTCGATTGGTCGTGCAAATTTTTAGCTTATCGGATTCAAGTAGCGTTAAATGAGCTTTGCCATAATTTTCCAAATAAATTAATTAGCTTTATTATACGTGTAGTCACTTTACCTCTTGGCAATCGTCATAAAATTCCATCAGATACCCTTAATAAAGATTTAACTAAATTAGTGTCACAACCAAGTGGTACAAGAAATAGAATTATGCAATATATTTTTAAGTCTGATCAAGAATGCAACATGGCCACTAAGCTTGAACAAGTTCTAGCTAATACTATAGCAGCAGAGCCAATTGCTAAGCGTTTACACAAGTCTATTAAAGAAAATAAAATACTTTCTATTACTTATGAAACTCAAATTGAAGAAGCTGTCCGCAAGAGTATTATTACAGAATCTGAAGGTGAGTTATTATTAACTAATCATAAAGAAATCTTATCAGTAATTAATGTCGATCAATTTAGCCCAGAAGAGCTAGTTTCTTTATCTACGAGATCTGCTGAAAACACGGGTAAACATTCAAAAAATACAGAAAAAAATAATATTACTAATATTTTTAGTTAATATACCCAAGCTGGATGCCAGACACCAATAGCATTTGGTGTCTGGCACTAATTTCTCTTACTCTTATCTCTTACCTTCGCATAACCTTGTCTCACTAAGACTTCAACTGCCCCGATAACAAAGCCTAACATCGAAACTCCACGGTGTTGTCATGTATGGACGCCCACCAAAAAGCAAGGTTTTTTTGTGTTTTCTTCAAAAAAAAGCATAGCGGCACCGAAATTTTGTCAATTTGATAACCTCGGTTCTGGATAAGCAATAGAACATTCTCGACGGTTAGCTGGTGATGCAACAGGGCGGTATTTTGAGCACCTTACTTTAATGCACTTACAAAGAGCAGATGGGACAATGGTAGCAAGTAACCAGAGTACTTTTAGCCTCGAGTCTATTCAAATCCACATTGACGCACCATCCACCTTTTTCGTTAAAAAGACTGGGTGTAAAGTGTGCATAAGTAAAATATTACTATATATTTCAATACATTAGATTGATTGTTCAATTTTTGACACTATAAATTAGGCTAAAAAATAAAAGGCTGTGTCGAATTTTATTATTATTATAAAGATGATTTATTATTATTATTTTTTGCATCTTCAACTACAGCCCACAATACTAAATATCGCTTAAAAAATAGATCTCGTAAACTTTTAAACATCAGATTAAATGCACTTTTTGTGTGCGCGATTGTACAATTTTATCACCTCTGGATCTGGCTTATCTAATAAACTAACAGTTACAATAGTAACTAGGTTAGCAACAAAGGCTGGCATCATTTCGTATAACTGCAATATAGATGCCCACCCACCCTCGGCTCCGCTCCATAGATGACGGGCGAAGATCCAAAGGACAACCGTCGTGGAGCCAATTAAAATACCCCAAAAAGCCCCTTGCTTTGTCATGCGCGACCAAAACAATGATAATAAAATAACTGGTCCAAACGAAGCACCCAGACCAGCCCACGCGTGAGCAACAAGCTCCATAACTGTACTATTGTTATCCCAAGCTAAGGCAAGAGCAACTATAGCGACAAGGATTACAGTTGTACGACCTACCCATAATAAGTTTTTATTACTAGCATTAGGGTTTATTTTAGTTCTGTAAATATCTTCTGCAAGGGCACTAGATAGAAGTATCAATTGGGCAGCAATTGTACTCATGATGCAAGACAGAACAGCTGCAATAAACCAGCCAGAAATCCATTCGTTCATGTTATCTTGGACTAAATGAAAAAACACATGCTCAGGATTAGCCAGGTTACCATTAAGATAAAATATTTTACCCATATAACCTACCAAAATTGCCCCCAATAAAGAAATAAACATCCACGACATACAAATCTTCTTAGCCTGATTGATAGACTTTTTAGATTCAGACGCCATAAATCTTACTAAGATATGTAATTGGCCAAAATACCCCAACCCCCACGTTAAAGTGGATGCTAGACTTATAAAAACTGTAAATCTATCACCACGAGGAATAAAATCAAAATAGCCTGGGGTAAATTGCTGACTATATTGATCTTTTAAATAAGACTCAGATAATAAATTAGGATCCGTACCAGAAATTAAAAAATAAATATAGATAGGTAAAATTATCAAAGCTAATAACATTAACCCACCTTGAAAAACATCTACCCAATTAACAGCTAAGAATCCACCAAATGCTGTATACAAAACTAAAACTGTTGCCCCTGTTACAAGCGCTACGTGATAATCCATACCCAGTAAAGCTGAAAATAAACCGCCGCTCGACACAAAGCTTGAAGAAGCATAAACCGTAAAAAACACAATAACAACGACTGCGGTTAATAAACGTAAAACTTTTGAATCGTCTTTAAAACGATGTTCTAAGTAAGACGGTATAGTAATAGAATTTTCTGCCTCAAAAGTAAAAACCCTTAATCGATAAGCAACAAAGTGCCAATTTAAAAAGGCTCCAATTAATAAACCTATAGGCATCCACACATGACTATAACCAAAAGTATAAATCGCTCCTGGTAAAGCAATCATTAACCAACCACTCATATCACTTGCACCAACACCAAGTGCTGTAATTATAGAATTAAGTTTACGCCCACCTAAGACAAAATCTTCATGACTATCTGTAGCTTTAAATGCTCTGTAGCCTATAAAAAAAATTATACAAAAATATAATATGAAGGTTATATATAACGCCATAACTTAGCCTTAGTAAATATTATTTAAAGAATTTTGGCAGTTGATCCTGATGAATAATCATCAAAGCATCAACCGTGCCAAAATATTTATCGTAGTTGAAGCTCATTAACTTTGTGTTACATTTCAAATAAAAACGTAACAATGAAGGTATTTCAATTCTCCCTTGGAATAATTTATGTAATAAATTATTTACATCCTTGCTTGTTTTTATATCTGGCATCAATGCTGATATATATTTATCATATTTTCTAGTTAATTTAAAAGCATGCTTGCCTTTAACTAATCCATAAACTTTCTCATCACGGTAATGCGTGGTCAAGAAACTAGCTATTATATCTAGAGCAAGTTTTGGATATACCGATGGTATACTTACCTGTCCTAATAAATATTTATATTGTGATTGCTTGAGATATTGGACTAAATACCTCACTAAAACCAATATAATATTTAAATCTTTCGGAGCATCATCTACAACAAATAGTCTGCCAAAATCTATTGACTGTTGGAAAATTTCTTGAAACCTTGGCTTGATCTTAACATGATCTAAAAAGTACACGCCTTTTTTTTCTCGATCATCACAAAAACCCAAGCGTAAACCACCTAGTATTCGATGTGAGCCTTTATCCCAGACAAATAATTGTTGATAATGATCATCATAACGATCAATATCTATAGCTTTTCCACTGCCTTCTCCGATTAATCTAAAATTATATTCTCTAAGCCTGCCAATTTCTTGTAAGATATGAGGAGTTTCTTTCCCATAACACATATATACAACATAGTCTTCAGTTTCATTAACAGCTTTAAGTTGATCAATTTCAAACTGAATTAAACTAGCATCAATTTTATCAGCAATTTCTTGATTTTCTTCTAAATGCTCAGCAAATGGCTTATCATTAAGTGCTTCTGTAGACAGCCGAACAAAGGCCATCTTTTGATCTTCACTAGAAAACTCGGCCAAATAATCATTGTCAACATTGCTATTAGTAGCAATTTTTATAGTCTTTTTTTGTTTTGCTGTAAACTCACGGGCTAGCATCAACGTACGCAAACGCGGATGAATATTACCTACTAAATTAAATAGAAGACTATTCTTACTCGAGCTATAACAAGGAATAATAGGAACATCAGTTTTCTTAGCTAGACTTAAAACGCTTTTTTTCCAAGGTGGGTCTTCTATGCCAAAACTAGACCAATTCCAATGAGCAACTTCCCCAGCAGGGAATATCATCAAAGCCCCACCTTTTTCAAGCCACTTTTTAGCTTCGATAAGACTTTTAACATTGTTTTTGCTGCTGGCTTTGCTCTCAAAGTTGTTGACCGAAATAATATTGTCTTTTGCTACGCTAATGAGATCAAACCAATTATTAGCTAGCATTTTTAAATCGGTTCTAATTGATAAAATAGTATTTAACCAGACTATTACTTCTAGGAGACCCGTGGGATGATTAGCAACAAAAATACAACCACCGGAGGTAGGAATATTTAGTTCACCAATGATTTCAATATTAACATGCATTTGCTCGAGAATAGAATCAAGATATGTTTTAAAATCTTCATTATCTGGCGCATTTTCATGCCAACGTTGAATCTTACGAAAAGCTGGGAATGACATAATAAGCTTTAACAGTAACGAATATTTAAACTTAATAGATCCAGAATTGCTAAGCTTCTTGAGATCGACCAATGCTGCTGTTTTCTTTATCATCAATCCAGCTTGTTAACTTATAAATATCTTAAGTAATAACTAAATATGCCCTATTCTTAAATAAATTTCAATACGATTGTTTATTTAATATACCTGTTATTATATAGCTTAATATGCAGCTTGTTTATTGATTATCCTTGAGTTATCCAGGATAATCAGGGGATTTATAAGATAGAACCAAATTGTTGAGACGTATAGATGACAAATAATAAAAAGCCATTATCTTTCTTAAGTATTATCTTAATAACCGTTGTCTCTGTAGACAGCATAAGAAATCTGCCGGCAACTGCCATCTTTGGTGGCCAGATTTTCTTTTTTTTCCTCGGTGCCTGTATTCTATTTTTGTTGCCCTGTGCATTTATTTCTGCAGAGTTATCAGCCCATGAATCTTCTAGTAACGAAGGCGGAATCTATTACTGGTTAAAAGAAGCGTTTGGTGATCAAGTTGCTTTTATTGGTATTTGGTTTCAATGGTTAGAAAATGTCATCTTTTATCCAGCTATCTTATCTTTTGTTGCTGGGACTTTAGCTTATATCATTTCCCCAAGCAATGCTTTAGAGTTATCGGCTAATAAAAATTATATCCTAATAGTTATTTTGAGTATTTTTTGGCTCTTGACGCTTATTAATCTGTACGGAATAAAACTCACCGCAAGAATTAGTAATTTATGTACAATTTTTGGGTTGTTATTACCCATGTCGATTATAATTTTACTAGGTTTAGACTGGATTATATCTGGCAATAATATCCAAATACCTTTAAGCATAAGCAGCCTATGGCCAGACTTTACTAATCAAAATCTTTGGGTCTCTTTAACTGGTATCATTTTATCTTTTTCAGGAATAGAAATAGCCACAGTTTATGTACGAGATATCGAAAAGCCCAAACAAAAATTCCCGAAAGCTATTATTATATCTACTTTTATTATAGCCAGTACGTTACTATTGGGATCTTTATCTATAGCAGTATCTGTGCCTACTGCTGAAATTAATCTTATTGCAGGAATCATGCAAGCTCTTGAGATTTTTTTACATAAACACAACATGATTACTTTCCTGCCTATAATGGGAATAATGGTAGTACTCGGAGCAATTGGCTGTGTTCTAAACTGGATTATAGCTCCTACTACTGGGCTACATATGGCAGCAATGGATGGGCTTATGCCAAAAGTATTCAAACTTGAAAACAAATATAAAGCCCCCTACCCCCTACTTTTATTACAAGCTATTCTGACATCTTTACTAACAGCTGTTTATTTATTGCTACCATCGATAAATGGCGCTTATTGGTTGCTCACGGTGCTTGCTTCGCAAATTTATATGCTTATGTATCTTATGATGTTTGCTGCAGCAATCAAATTAAGAAAAACTTATAAAAATACAGATAAAAACTTTACGATAGGAAAACATCACTACAGTACGTACATAGTAGCTAGTATTGGGGTTTTAGGATGTTTAATTACAATTGTATCAGGGTTTATTCCACCAGAATCAATGAATATTGGCTCAGTACTAAATTATGAAGCTTTATTGTTTTCAGGTCTTATAATTCTGTCTTTACCACCATTTATTATTAACAAAATAAACAATAAAATAAAAAACTAATACGAGCTCTACTTTATGATTTCTAATAATTTATCTGATCTATGGCATAATTTTTTAGGGCATACCCCAAATTGGTACAAGAAAACTATAGTATTTTTTATTATTTTAAATCCACTTTTTTTATTATTTTGTGGTAAGAATTTAACAACTTGGGCAATTTTATTAGAATTTATTTTTACTCTAGCAATGACATTGAAATGTTATCCATTACAGCCAGGTGGATTGCTAGCTCTTCAGGCTTTATTATTAAATTTAACAACTCCAGAACATATCTACCAAGAAGTGCTAGCTAACACTTCAGTAATATTTTTATTAATCTTTATGCTGGCTAGCGTTTATTTTATGAAAGATTTACTGTTATTTTTGTTCTCAAATTTACTTATACGAGTCAAAAATAAAAGATCTTTAGCTCTATTATTTCTAATGTCTTCAGGTTTGCTTTCAGCAATACTAGATGCGCTAACTGTAATGGCGATAATTATCACTGCGTTATATGGCTTCTATTTACTGTATCATCAAGTTGCCTCAGGAAATCTATCTAAAACTGATTCTCAATATACCCATCTAAACGATAACTATGTAAAAAAAACACACCAAGATGATCTGACTCAATTTAGAGCATTTCTTCGTAGTTTAGTAATGCACTCAGCAATAGGCACGACTCTGGGAGGAGCGTGTACTATTATAGGTGAACCACAAAATTTATTGATTGCTCAATATACAAAATGGAATTTTTTAGATTATATGTACACTATGGCTCCTATTACATTTCCCTTATTTATAACCGGTTTAATATTGTGCTATTTCCTCGAAAAGTACAAATTATTTGGCTACGGTGCAGAAATACCTAAAAATGTTTATGTCATCTTATCAAATCACCACAAAAAAAATAAAGACGATAAAAAACACAACACTAATAGCAAACTTTTTATTCAAGCTACAGTTGCTCTATTATTAATATTTGCACTAGCTTTTCATGTTGCTGAAATAGGTCTTATTGGCCTTACCATGTTAATTTTACTGACTGCTTTTAACGGAGTTACAGATGAATTACAAATCGGCAATGCCTTTAAAGAGGCCATGCCCTTTACTTCTTTATTAATAGTTTTTTTTGCTATAATTTCAATAATTCAACAGCAACATCTTTTTAAACCAATGATTGATTATGCGTTAAGTTTAGACTTATCTATACAGCCAGCAGTTTTTTATTTGGCCAATGGAGTATTATCTAGCATAAGTGATAATATTTTCGTAGCCAGTATTTATATAACTCAAGCTCATGATACACTTGTAAATGGCATCATTAACCAAGAGCATTTTAACAAGCTAGCCGTGGCTATCAACATAGGCACTAACATACCCAGCATTGCAACACCCAATGGTCAGGCAGCATTTTTGTTTTTGCTAGCCTCTGCGTTAGCACCATTGATTAGACTATCATATTGGCGCATGCTAGTAATGGCAGGCCCCTATACTATAATATTAAGTATTGCTGGGTTGTTATTAATTTGTTTTATATAAATAATTTATGTGTAAAAAATTTTTCAGAATATTACAGAGTGTTATAGCATCTTTATTCGGCATTCAAAGCCAGAAAAATATGCAGGCTGACTTTGCTCAAGGAAAATTTATTTATTATTTAATCACTGCTGTAGCAATTTTTATTTTATTATTGATTGGATTATATACTATCGTTAAAATTTTAACATGACTGCTTATCTAGATGCATATCTGAATAATTTTAAAGATTAAGGCTGAACGGTTTGTACGTAACAACTTGTTTTTAGCTTACTTAAAAACAAGTTGTTGGCTAATAGGCTAATAACTAAGCGTAAGCTTCTTCTCTATGAGTCTCAAACTGTCCAGAAGTAGCACCTGATAATTTATTTAGATCTTCTTTTAACCACTTGCCAAGCATTTCGACATAATCAGAGCTGCTATAGGTTGCCGCAAGTAGATTCATACCTTGGACCTTAGCCGTCAATGTTCTTGCTTGTTGTTTTGCAGCTTGATCAGGCAAACCTAATTCTTCGAGTTGTTTTTGCAACCAATTAACAGACTGATGCAATAAGTTTGCACATGCAGCAGCTAATGCTCCACCCTGCTTAGCAAGCTCTTGGCATAAGCTACCCAGTTTGTCGCCATGTTTAACAATCCATTCAGCATCTTGTAATTCTTGATCCAAATAAGCATGCAATCTTGCAAGAGCAGAATTTTGCATATCACAAGTTACCAATCTGTCTTTAAGCTCAGCTAAGCAAAAAGCAATAACAGCTTCACCAATTGCTTCCTTAGTTTTGAAATAATAATAAACATTTCCAAGAGGCACATCAGCTTCTTGAGCAATATCAGCAAGAGTAGTTAAATTAAACCCTTGTTGAAACATTAGTTTTTTTGCTGATTCTACTAAACGTTCTCTTTTATCACTTTTCCTTGGCATAAACACTTCCATTTTATTTCTATTATTAAAACTATTAAAAACACGGACTTTTTAATTATGCTAATTTTATTTATTAATAATTAGCATTTTTAAAATCTCTATACTCGAGCCAATTAAAAACTATAAGTTAATTGCACACCCAAGAGATCAATGCTAGATTTTACTCTTGCATCTGACATTGCTCTATTAAGTGGAGGATTAGCAATTGGAGTTTCACGAATATTGCTAGAAGGCATAAAGATATGGCTATATCCTAAATCTACAGCTGCATTGCGATTAAATTGATATTTGGCACCCACTGCTAACCAGTATCTATCGCTATCTGGCACTCGGAAATTTCTGTGCTTAGACTCTACTGGGCTTCGGTCATAAGCAGTACCAAATTTCCACGTTAAGTGCTGATTGTATTTATAATTTGCTCCTACAGCAACTTTAAAACTGTTAACAAATTTTTCTTCTACAACTGTAGAAGCTAATGCTGTGTCCGGGTATTTAATAACTAATTTTTTAAATCTATGCCAATTAGTAAAAGTTACATCTCCAATAACACCCCATTCTTGATTAAGATTTTGAAAAGCACTAATAGATAAAACTTCAGGTAATGTAATAACAGCTTTTGCTTTTTGATTCATTACATTTCGAGCAACAAAGAAAGGAGCAATACCTTCAGCTTTTAAATGCCCCTCTACAGATTGCTTAACTTTTGAGCGAAACGCCACACCTAGCCTAGTACTAACACTTGGTTTAAATAACACACCAAAATTATAACCATAACCCACACCATCAGCTTTATTGCGAGCTTTACCGTCTACAACAGGAAAAGGTGTATTATCAAATTGTCTAGATAAAGTCGCTTCAGCGTATTGAACACTGACACCAGCTCCTAACGACCAACGATTATCTAGTTTATAAGCCAAATTAGGATTCAAGTCCATAACTTTTAGATCTGACAGTGTTCCAAAATAACGCATTTGTGAATCTTTGTCATATTGCGTTTTCAAACCAAATGGAGCAGTTAAACTTACTCCATAAGACCATTTTTTAGCTAAAGGTCCACCGATATGTGCTGCCGGAATTGGTACAAGTCTACCCGCATTGTCACTAGGATCGCCAGTAGTTATAACGGCACCACTAAAGGCTCTTGTAGCTCTACGCATTTTTACATCTAAGTTAGCATCGGCAAGAGTTAAAGCTCCTACAACTTGATGGTGATTAAATTCGGTTAATCCTGCTGGATTATAAAAACTTGTACTAACATCTTCAGCTATAGCTGAACGACCTGCGTAAGCGTTACCTAAGCCAGATGCATTTTGCTCTGTAAGACCAAAAGCTGCTGCATAGACATTTACGTTAACTGAGCTAATAAGTATTGTAGCTGCTGAAAGCCATTTAACATACGACTGACTTGATAAAATATCCTTCACAATTTTTCTCCATGGTTTATTAGTATTTATTGAACAAACAAAAAAATTTGTTACAATTCTTAATATTAACTAATTTACAATTATGTTAGCAAACATTTGAATTTATAATTGTTAATACTACATCAAATTCGACTAAAAGTTAAAGCATAAAATTAATTTTTTAAAAAAAATAACAAAAAATGATTATTATTGATTTGCAATTTACTCCTGATTTATCAAAAATTTTTAATAAACTTTCTCAATACCAATGGAGTATATGGCTCGATAGCGGTAAAAAAAATAATCAACAATATGATATAATTAGCGCTTGGCCATATAAAACAATCTTGTCTACATTAAGTTATACCATAATTCAAGAATTATTATATGATTCAACAGGTAATATTCTAAATAAAACCTTTCAACGCTTCTCAAATTCTCTAAAAAATCCTTTTGAGATATTAAAAGACTTGTTACCTAACAATAATGCTAAAAATTTATTTGGTGACAATATTCCTTTTTGGCATGGGGCAATGGGTTATTTTGGCTATGATCTTAATCAATTAATTGGCTCTAAATCAACAATAAATTCATTAACTACTTCAAGTATACCTGTTATGGCTATTGGGCTTTACAGCTGGGCCTTGATCACCGATTATCATAAGCAAAAAACTTATTTAACTTATGATGAAGACTGTAATAATGAAGAAATTATAAAAAATATTATTAGTAACATATTAAACTATCAAACTTCTAATCAAGAAGCTAGTAATAAAAAAATTTTAAATTATTTTAAAAATTTAAAAACAAATTTTTTCAAACAAGAAAATCCGTTTCATGTCTATCAAAACAATTTTTTAAAAATACAAAAACATATAACTGATGGAGATTGCTATCAAATAAATTATAGCATGCGATTTTCTGGCTATTTTAAGAAAAATGAGCTTGGTGATTATTCAGCCTGGGACTTTTACCAATATTTACGTGATCTCAACGCAAATCCTTTTTCTTGTTATTTTAATATCACTAAAGATTTACAAATTTTATCTTACTCTCCGGAAAGGTTTCTTAAAGTAAACAACAAACTTGTAACTACGCACCCAATCAAGGGCACACGCAAAAATACTATTCATGATCCCCTATTAAATCAAAAAGCAATAGAAGATTTATTAACCAATCCAAAAGATCGCGCTGAAAATATTATGATTACTGATCTTATGCGCAATGATCTTAATAAGCATTGTGTACCAGGCTCTGTTAAAACTCCAGAGGTTTGCCAGCTACACACTTTTCCTACTGTCCATCATTTAATTAGCACTATTCAGGGCCAGTTAAAAGATGAACTATCTAGCCTAGATCTTCTACAAGGCTGCTTTCCCGGAGGATCTATAACTGGCGCCCCAAAAATTAAGGCCATGGAAATAATTCATCAACTAGAAAATCAAAACAGATATATTTACTGTGGCTCTATCGGCTATATTAATATCAATGGTAATTTAGATACTAATATTGCAATTAGAACTATTTTAAAATATGGCCAAACTTACTACTATTGGGCAGGAAGTGGAATAGTTGCTGATTCACTTGTTGAAGAGGAATACACTGAAATCTTTAATAAGTTGATTAAAGTTCAATGAAATATTAGTGCCGCAAGATCCCTTTATCGCCTATACTG
>JAGOUU010000006.1 GCA_018061105.1 Gammaproteobacteria bacterium | reverse complement strand
CTATAGCTCTCGTCCGCCTCTTAATAATTCACCAACCCCCGTTTCTTCAATAACTATTTTTAACCGAGTTCTAATTTTTTCACTATATGGGAGCATCAAAATTTCATCTAGGACCTGTTTACTAAAAGAAAAATTACTATTTCGAATAACCCATTTTATTTTAGCTATATTACTATAATTCATACTTAAACTGTCATACCCCATAGCGAGTAACAAAATTACTGCCATTGGATCAGCTGCTATCTCACCGCAGACACTAGATCTAACTTTCGCTTTTTTTGCAGCTGTGGCTATATGATATAAAGCTTTTAACACTGCCGGATGAAAGGGATCATACAGATCAGCTACGCGTGTATTATTACGATCTACAGCCAATAAATATTGAATCAAATCATTAGTGCCCACAGAAATAAAATCAACATGCTCAAGAAAATGTTCTATGCTATAGACTACTGCGGGCACTTCTACCATAATGCCAATTTTAGGCATTCTTAATATTAATCCTTCTTCGATTAATTCATTATAAGCTTGAGTTATTAATTTCTTAGCTTCAATTAATTCATTGAGATTTGTTACCATAGGTAACATAATGGCTAAATTATTAAAATTACAACTTGCGCTTAACATAGCTCGGATCTGCACTAAAAAAATTTCTGGGTGATCCAGAGTTATTCTAATTCCACGCCAACCCAAAAAGGGGTTATTTTCTTCAAATGGGAAATAGGGCAAATTTTTATCACCGCCTATATCTAATGTACGCATAATGACAGGCAACGGATGGTAATTTTCTAGAGTTTTTTTGTATAATAATTTTTGTTCATGCTCACTTGGAAAACGATCGCGGATCATAAAAGGCACTTCAGTACGATATAGTCCTATACCATCAGCACCAGGGTGCGCAGCTGAGGAAAAAAAATCACTAACCATTCCTGTATTAACGAACAATTTTATAGCATGGCCATCAAGTGTCTGTGCTTTTTTATCTTGCAGGCTTGCTAGCTCTGTAAATAACTCTTGTTCTTCGGCAATAAATTTTAATAATTTTTTACGAGTAGGCTGATCTGGCTCTATATAAACTTGACCATTATAGGCGTCTATAAATAATTCTTTGCCTTCAATATCATTAAGATCTAATTTTTTAGCCCCCATGATTGTCGGTAAATTAAGCGCTTTAGCGACTATAGCTATATGTGAATTTGGAGTGCCTTCTATCGAGACGATACCTACTAATTTATTAGAGGGGATCTCAGCAAGTGCTGCTGCTGTTAATTCTTTACCTACTAAAATAGCTTGATCAGGAAATTTTTTATGCTCAATATCTTTTTTTTGTAGATTCGATAAAATTCTTTGTCCCAAATCTTTTAAATCTGCCGCACGTTCTCGAATATATAAATCATCAATATGATCAAATAAACTAATATGACGTTTAAGTATTTTCTTAACTGCCCCTTGTGCCCATTGCCCTAATTTAATTTCCGCAATGATTTCATTGCTTAATGTACTATCGTTTAATATATGTGAATAAGCATCAAATAATACTAAATCTTCTGGTGGCAATTGGCTGGCTAAATTTTCTGCGAGTTTTTTAATTTCTGTTTTAGTAACATCTAGAGCTTGTTGAAATAAGATTATTTCAGCATCTGTATCTAAAATTTTCCTTTCAGGTACGCTATTAAGATCAGCTGGTATATAAGCCAATACTGCTTTACCTATAACAACACCAGTTGCGCTGGACAAACCTTGGATGATTTTACTACTTATTTTTGCTGTTTTAGCAGCAGGAGCAGGATTGATTAACATTCCCGTCAACCTACCGTGAGCAATGACACCGCCTAATTGAGCTGCAACAGTTACTAAAAACGCTTCTTCACTTTCATCAAATTTGCGCTTGCTCTTTTGTTGCACAACTATAACACCTAATAATTCACGTTGATGAATAATAGGCACCCCTAAAAAGGCATTATAGATTTCTTCACCTGTTTCTGGAAAATATTTAAAATGAGGATTACTTGAAGCATTTTCTAGATTGATAGGTTCTCCCCGTTCACCCACCCAGCCAACTATCCCTTCATTTTTCTTGATAGTCAATTTGCCATCGACTCCAGGTTTAAAACCTTCGGAAGCTAATAATATATACTGATTGTTAGCTTGATCTACAATATAAACTGCGCACAAATCAGATCCTACTGCATTACGGACTTCTTTCACCATCATCCGCATAGATTCAAGCGGATCATAAATGTCTGCAAATTTTTGCATTATTCGACGCAAGATATCTAGCATTTACTATTCTCTACTTTTCGATCATATATTGTCTATAGACAGGCAACAACTCCATCAATGCTTGTCGATAGGCGCCCAACTTAAAGTCTATAGCTATCGTTAATGGGTACCAATAAGACGCCCATTGCCAGTTAATAAACTCAATTTCTTCATCTAATTGTAGATTTATATCGTTATCTTGGCCCAAAAACTCAAGTAAAAACCATTTTTGTTTTTGACCACGAAATTTATTATTAAATTTAGCTAACTCTTGCCAATAAGGAACTTGATAATAAATCCACCCGCTTGTAACTGCCAAGACATTATATAAATTTGGCAATAGACCAATTTCTTCTTGGACTTCCCGATAGAGAGCCTGCAGAGGCGATTCATTAGGATCGATACCACCTTGAGGTAATTGCCAGGTATTCGGCATACCATTACGCTCAGCTAGTAATATCTTACCCTCTTTATTTAATAAAATTATCCCAATGTTGGGGCGGTATACTTGATTTTTCATTCATTATTAAAGTCTTAAACTGTATAAAAAATATAAACTTACTACAAGTATACCAGAAGGTGCGTCAGAAATATTTTATATTTAATTCTTTAACTGCCTTCACATCATCCAATCTTTTGACAGTCATAGTATGCGGAGCTGCTCTTACTACCTCTGGTTTGTTGACTATTTCCTCCCTTATTTTAGCCATAACCTCGATGAAATCATCCATACGCTGTTTGCTTTCCGTTTCAGTTGGTTCAATTAATAAACACTCAGGAATAAGTAGAGGAAAATACGTAGAAGGCGCATGATAGCCATAATCTAGTAATCTTTTTGCTACGTCTCGGGCTGTTACCGAATATTGTTTAGCTTCAGATTTTAAAGTGACTATAAATTCATGAGTAGCTTTGCGATCAGGCAAAGCGAGTTTATAGCCTACAGATTCTAATTTTTTCATTAAATAGTTAGCATTCAAAGTTGCCATATCTGAAACTCTGTGCATTCCATTGCTGCCTAGTAATTTAGCATAAACATAAGCCCGAATTAAAATACCTGCATTACCCATGAAAGCAGATAGACGCCCTATAGATTCCGGATTGGTTTTGTTATCTAGCCAAGAGTAATAATTATTATTATCTTTTTGTATTTTTTGGACCATAGGTATCGGCAAATAAGGTAACAGGCGCGAATTAGCAGCAACCGGCCCAGAGCCAGGACCACCGCCTCCATGGGGTGTAGCAAAAGTTTTATGGAGGTTCATATGCATAACATCAAACCCCATGTCGCCTGGACGCACTCGACCTAAGATAGCATTTAGATTAGCACCATCGTAATATAATAATCCCCCTGCTTGGTGGACTATTTTAGCAACTTCAGTAATATTTTGTTCAAATACACCCAAAGTAGACGGGTTCGTTAACATAATCCCCGCTGTCTGAGATCCTACCAAAGTTTTCAAAACATCTAAATCAATATCACCGTTTTTACCTGTTGGAATCTCTTTGACTTTATAACCAGACATAACTGCTGAAGCTGGGTTAGTCCCATGTGCAGAATCTGAAACTAACATTTCTGTACGATTATAATCCCCACGATTATGATGATAGGCTTTGATCATTAAGACGCCTGCTAATTCTCCCTGGGCACCCGCCATCGGTGACAAAGAAACACCAGCCATACCTGTAACCGCCTTTAGTATTTCTTGCAGTTCGTAGATACAGCTTAAATAGCCTTGACTATGTGACAAATCTGCTAAGGGATGTCTTTGTAACATACCCGGTAACATGGCTAGTCTATGTGCAGCTCTGGGATTATATTTCATCGTACAAGATCCCAACGGGTACATTTGAGTATCTATTGAGAAGTTTTTCTGTGAAAGCTTTGTAAAATGCCTGATGACTTCCAATTCTGAAGACTCTGGTAATTTCGCTGCTTCTTGTCGTAAATATTTTTTATCAATTAATACTTCTGCTTTCTGCAAGGGTGCTTGTGCTTGGCTGTAACGGCTAGAAACATTTTGTTCAAAAATTAACATATTTCACCCACTATTTCACCCATTATAGTTGCGTAATAATCTAAATCAGCATAATCTTTAGTTTCTGTAACACAGACTAATAAACAATTTTTTAAATTAGATATATTTAGATAATTTAAATTATATCCAGCTGCAATTTGCTTTTTATTGAGTCTATCTAAAACTTGATTGAACCGCTCCGTCGTAAATTTAGTAGGGTCAAATTCTAAAGTAACCTCATGGAAATAATCACCTTGGAATTTTCTTTTAATACCTAAATCTGGATTCTGACATAATTTATCTATAAGATAAGTCGTATTATTCCAACACGTACGTGCTACTCGTGATAACCCCTCAAAACCCAGCAAGCTCATATAAATAGTACCCGCAGTGACTAACAATCCTTGGTTAGTACAAATATTTGATGTCGCTTTAGACCGCCTTATGTGCTGTTCACGTGCTTGTAGCGTCAGAACAAAACCTGCTTTGCCGTCTTGATCTGTCGTCATACCTACGATTCGCCCTGGCATTTGTCGTACTAGTTCTTCTCGGCAACATAAAAAACCAAAATAAGGGCCACCAGATGCCAATGGTACACCTAAAGATTGCCCCTCACCGCATACTATATCAGCCCCTGAATTACCCCACTTAGCTGGCGGTTTTAATAAAGCCAAACTTATAGGATTAACCACACCAATCACTAAAGCATTTTTAGCATGCGCCCAATCAGTAATTAAATCTACATCTTCTAATTGACCAAAAAAATTAGGTTGCATAATAGCAACAGCAACAAGATCAGATTGTTCAAATATATTTAGTTCTGACTGAGTAATAACACCCTTTGATTGATCAAAATCCGTTGTCACAATTTCAATATTCTGATGTGAAACTATTGTTTTAACCGTATCTAGATAATTCGGATTAATAGTCCCTAACAACAAAACAGTTTGTGACTTTGTTTTTTTATTACTCCGCACACTCATTAAAATAGACTCAGCTAAAGCGCTGGCGCCATCATACATAGAGGCATTTGAAACATCCATGCCCGTCAAGCTACACATCATTGTTTGATACTCATAAATCAATTGCAGCGTCCCTTGACTTGCTTCAGCTTGATATGGCGTATATGATGTCATAAACTCCCCGCGGCCAGCGATATCCCAAACAGCTGCAGGAATATGATGCTCATAAGCACCTGCGCCAATATAGTTTTGGACACCATAATCAAGTTCAGCTTTTTTTTGCATCAGCTTAGTTATGCTAAACTCATTAATACCTAGATCAATTTTATTAGTCAAACTCGTCTGCAATTCTTGAGGAATTTCTGAAAAAAGCTCATCGATGTCGCTCACACCAACTTCTTGCAGCATGCTTGCAATATCATCTTTAGTATGGGGAATATACGGCATTAAATTACGCCTCCTCTGCGATTAAACTCTCATATTCTGCTGGACTAGCGAGCTCATCTAACTCATCAACATCACTTGCTTCTATGCGAAATAACCAACCAGCTTCATAAGGCTCAGAATTAACCAATTCCGGAGTATCGTTTAAATCTTCATTCACTTCTAAAATAGTACCACTGATTGGGCAATAGACATCAGACGCAGCTTTAACAGATTCTACTACACAACATTCTTCACCTGGCGCATATGACTCTCCCACTTCGGGTAACTCTACATAGACCAAATCACCCAGCAAACCTTGCGCATGATCACTAATGCCCACAGTTATAATATTATCTTCTTCCAATTTGGCCCATTCATGAGTTTTGGTAAATTTTAAGTCTTTAGGAGTTTTCATTTTATTGCCCTGTTAATAATAAAATTTATAATTTATTTAATATTTTATATACTGCTTTATTGAATCGTACAAATGGGTAAGATACTACTTTTACTGGTACTAATTTATCACGAATAACAACATTACAATTTATATCTTTTATATCTTTTATATCTTCAGATTTTTGTACATTTACTCTAGCAATAGCAATGCTACACTCTAAAGTAGGAGAGTATGTTCCACTTGTGATTATTCCCTCACCCGGATCAAGATTTTCTAATACGACTTTCATGCCATGTCGTAGCACTCCCTTTTCTTCCAGAATTAATCCAATCATCCTAGTTTTAGATCTGCTATTTAATTGTAATTCTTTCTGTTCTAGAATAGCCGATTTGCCAACAAAGTCGCGAGATTGATCTTCTAAAGCCACCGTCCAGCCAAGACCAGAATTAATCGGCATGGTAACTTCATCCATATCAGTGCCATATAAACTTAACCCAGCTTCTAAACGCAGAGTATCACGGGCTCCCAAACCACAAGGCTGTACATTATTGTCTATTAATTTTTGCCAAAAATCTTTTACTTTATTATCAGAAATAATAATCTCAAAACCATCTTCTCCAGTATAGCCAGTACGAGCTATAAATATTTCTGAGTTAAACAAACATTCAAAAGGCTTAAGATCAAATAGATTAGATAGATTAGATAAATTTTTAATAACTTTGAGCAGAACATTTAAAGCCTCGGGACCTTGCAAAGCTAATATAGAAAAATTATCTAACTTAGCAATATCTACATTATAATTTTGCTGATTAGATTTCAACCAATCTAAATCTTTTTCCCAAGTACCAGCGTTAACTACTAAACGATAGGTATTATTACCTAAATTATAAACTATGAGATCATCAATAATTCCACCCTGTTCATTACACATACAGCTATAGATAGCTTGTCCTGTTTTAGCTTCAGTAACATCATTGGTTAAAATATATCTTAAAAAACTTGTTGAAGCTGGTCCAGTTATATCGATTACCGCCATATGAGAAACATCAAAGACACCTGCTTTAGTTCTCACTGCTAAATGTTCACTTATTTGAGATCCATAATGAATAGGCATGTTGACCCCAGCAAAATCTGTAAATTTTGCACCTAGTTTGGCATGCTCATCCCATAAACTAGTTTTATTTATAACTTTTGAACTTATATTTAACATTTTAACTCCGTTTTAATAATTGGTATGATAACCTGTATTTAGATTAAACAAAATCAAAAACTATTATTCTGATATCTGATTTGGTTAGCAATGCCTACACAGTCTATACGAACCGAACGAACCGAATATCAAATTTTATCCGATTCAAAAAATTTAGCCCAAACAAGTATAGACTCTTATTTAAGTTATGAATCTATAGTATTTAAAATTGCTAACACAGATACAAAACAAAAATATATAGTCCTTTTTACTCGCAATAAACATCTTTTAGAATATTTAGCTGCTCATGGCTATATTCAAGGCAACAGCTTAACAAGTAGACTGCTTGCACACCTTGGTCAAAAGTTTCAAAAAACATTACCCAGCGTTGATCATGAAATACTATCAGATTTACAAAAAAAAATTATTGCCCTGCGTGATCTCGAACGAGAAATACCCTTTGATAATCTCAGTAAACAAATTATTTTTAAAAAACAACTGGCTGAATTAATTCATCAAGCTATTTATAAAAATAAAATTACATATAAATCATTAATTCCTAATCCGTTACATTTTAGTTTGATTAGTGCTATTGATCTTATCTTTGGATATCAGTTCCCTGTTCACACCTTAATGAAAGATCAAAATAAATTTACTCTGTCTGATCAAATTTCCTATTTAGAAACATATGATATTAATACATCTAATAAACCGTTTTTATTACAAATCGATGGTAGCGATTATGAAAGTTTAAAATTTTTTACTGTTCTCAACAACTTTTCTGGAATCTCAGATAGTTCGCACAAAATTAGAAAATCAATAATTACCAAGCTTACTGCAGCGAAACCACCACGATCTCGATATAATATAAGCAGTTTTTTAAATTATATTTCACGTTATAAATTACGCAGCCTATTATTTATTTTATTAATACTTTTAGAAATTTATTTCCTGCCTCTTATTGCTCCCATTTTACAGTCTTATTATTTTCTAAGCTTACTAGGTCTAGGTAATAAATTTGTTATTTTAGGATTTGCTATACCAGGCACAATCTCTTTAATAAATTTTATCTTCGATCTCCCTAATACTTTTATGGACCATTGCTATAAAATTATTAATTTTTTAACCAAAGAAACCAAGCTAGATCAAAATCATACTGAAGAAAAAGTATCCGTAGATTTAACACAAGAGCATTCTTTCGCACAAAAACTGTACCAAAAATTCCTAGAAAATCATAATACACTAAATATAGATGCTATTTATGAGCAACCTTCCACAAATTTGTTATGGAGAGTTCCTTTTCTGCGCTCTGTGATTCAATATCTCTATAAAGAATATCAAAAATATTGTAATTGGTATTTTTCTTATATTCAACGAAACCCTATAGGTTTTTTTATCTATATTATAATTAGAAGTATCGCACTTTTTACCAAATCTATTTGGCTGATGTCTGGCACATTATTTGGTATTGAACAAGCTGCTGATCGTGCCTTAAGCACTAATAGACCGGTATTCGATGCGTTACCTGTTAAAGACACAATCTACCATAAAGTCCATACTGGCCAATATGCCTTATTAATTAAAAATATTCACGGCAAATATTTATGCTATAAATATATCGCAAATACACCAACTTTAATTCGTACTTATACCAGCACTGAAGTAGAAAAATTCAGCGATAGAAAAAAAGTGAATATTAATACGATTGCTGTACCTATAGACCAAATAAAAATACCTAGTTTGAAAGAACGCTTAGCAACCAAATATAGTATAAATTTTTTAAGAGTCTTATTTAAACAAATTTTTATAGATTTTATAAAAATATTTGTAATAATCTTTCCTGCCAGTATGGTTTATATTCTTATTAATAAAATAATTATATCTAGTATTTATTTAATAATATTTTTATTATGCAATCTTGGCTTACGATTGAGCAAACTTTTTACATTACCACAACTAGTTGATAAATTTATTAACCTAGAAAATTTTATTTATAAATATTACTGTAGCTTATACTATAAAATTTTTATTTATTTTAGTTTTTTTACTAATTACATAGACAAAATTGATTCACTAGAATTTAAGACAAGTGAAATGATAGCTGTCTTGAATGGCCAAGTTGTCCCCAAATTATCTTGCCTAAAAGATAAAGATTTAGTTTTATATACTAGAGCTAAAGAAATTGAGGCTTATTTAACTGCATACAAAGAAAAAACTATAGATTCTAATCAAATTATAGGCCTAGATAAAATAGTTCTTAAAGCTAAAGACTTGCTTTTGACTTTTTATAAACACAGTAGCCAGCATCATGAAAATCTAAAAATTATCGAAAACTATTTAGCTATTTTAAATTACTATCGTGAAAATAAAATTGCTTTTTCTCGACCATCTGATCACAGGAGTCTATATATATTCTCTGTATTTAAAGTTTTATCAGATAGCTATTTAATCACTCATCCTAATTTAACTCTAACTTTACAAATTAAACAAATTTTACACGACAGCATTGCTGTTAAAACAGATTTTACGGCATTAGTTAAATTATTATATACTTTTGTACAGAGCCCCAGTGTTTTCCCCGAAATTAAAGCAGCCGTATTAAAGCCTACTTTAGACCAATTAACAAATATTTATAACCAAGAGGTTGTTACTCTAATGACGTTTTTGGCAACAGCTACACCTGACAATTCAGCAACGCCAAGCACCACTGTCCTAAGAACTCGATCTATAACTATTTAATTAATACTAATTAATTCAATATCCAGCTGCTTGACGAGCGATAGTCTTTTTTAGGAAATTTGATTGATCTATAAAATTCATACCCAGATTCCTAAGCAGTTGGATCCCAGTAGACTCATAGCTATATAATTTTTTAAAAAAATCCATTAAGTTCATAACCAATTGGTTATGCCCACGCCGTCTAAGATCATATTTTTTTAAAACATATTCATTATTTAAATTATAATTATTTTCTTTAGCCCAAATTAATACTTCAGTCAAAGCAGCTGCATCGTATATCCCTAAATTTAAACCTTGACCTGCTAGTGGATGTATAGTGTGTGCTGCATCACCGATTAATACACAGTTTTCTTTATAATAATTTTCACTATGTCTGCATATCAGTGGGAAGTCCAATCTTTCATCGCAGTCTAAAACTTGCCCTAATTTACCTGATATAAAACTAGTCAATTTATCTAAAAACACTTGTTTTTCACAGCGTAACCAGTATTTACTATTATTCGGACTCTGACTCCATACAATAGAACTAATGTTTTGATTATTTTGAGTTAAAAACGGCAAAAAAGCGATTGGACCATCTTGTAAAAATTGCTGATAGGCGGTGTTATTATGGGGCGTTGAAGTATACACCGTTGTTATAATAGCCGAATGATCATAATTTTTTATATCAGTATTAAATTTGAAATAATCACGCACCCACGAGTTTCCACCATCAGCACCAATAATTAGTTCTGCTTGATAAATATTATTATCAATATTTATATTATTTTTAATAATATTATGTATTATACAGGGCCTAATTACTGTAATATTATTACAGCTTTCTATTGATTGATTAATGGCTTCTTGTAACAAATTATTTTCAATAAGTTTACTTAGGTAATTTTTTCCTATTGAAACAGCTTCAAAAGTTAGCGCACCAGGACCATTCTCCTCCCAAATATGAATATTTTTTATTAATCCATATCGGTTCTGTAATTTTTTAATTATACCTACTTGTTCTAAGATCTCTTCTGATCGTAAAGTTACAGCAGACATTCTCAAGTCCGGCGGTAAATCCAGATTTATATTATTATTAAAATATTTTTCAGAGCTTGATTTAGCAGCATCTAATAACAATACATCAAAACCACTTTGAGCCAACAAAAGCGCTTGCAGACTTCCAATAATGCCAGAGCCTATAATAGCTATGTCAAACTTTTTATTATTAAAATTATTCATAATACTTATTTAAATTTGCAAACCCATACTTTGATCAGCAATGAAGCTTCGTAAGATATAACTATGGTTACCTATAGTCATGCCTAAATTTCTACCCCATTGAGTAATTTTGTAATCACTAGAAAATAAATTTAATAAATTATGTGTATTATTTTTTAATCTAGTATGATCATCGTATCTTAATTCAGCATATGTTTTAAATAGACTTTCAAAATTACAGTTACTTAAATTATGTAAATTATTTTTTAATAAATCACAAAAATATTTCACATCTCGTAATCCAAGATTAAACCCTTGGCCACCTATGGGATGTATGCTATTAGCGGCATTTCCCAAAAAAATTACCCTGTTTTTAAATAATTCTTTACTAGTCACACGCTTAAGAGGAAAAAACTGCCGTTGACCTATAGATAAAAATTTACCTAATTTATAGCCAAAAAGCTTTTGTAATTTTGATAATAATTCTTGATCAGATAAGTTTTTTATATAGTCTAGTTTGTTTATATCCCATGGCCAAACAATGCCACTAAAAAATTGGCTACCATCTTTATTTGCTCTAGGCAATAAGGCAAAAGGGCCTTGCAGTGAAAAACGCTCATAGGCTATCCCCTTGTTTTCTAGTTCATGCGTAACATTTGCTATTAGGGCATACTGCTGGTAATCATGGCAATCTGTTTCTATATTTAACAAATTTCTTACAAAAGACTGGGCACCATCAGCTGCAATGACAAATTTGCTTTTGATAGTCTGAATTATTTGATTATTATCTAAAACAATACTTACTGCATCAGAATTATGAGAATTATCTGATCTATCTATAATATTTATAACTCGACAATTATTATAAACTTCCATATTATTTAAATTGTTTAAATTTTCCCAAATAATATTATTTAATAATTCTATATTAATAACATAACCTAAAGCTGGGACTGCAAAACTAGTGCTATCTAAAAAAATTTTACTAAATTTGCCTTGTTCAGAAACAATAATTTTATTTATCTTTGTTGTAAACTCAGCAATACTATCCCAGATTCCTAATTGTTCGTAATATAGTTTAGATCCAAGATTTAATACTAATGAGCGTTGATCTAAAAAATTAGCAGAGCCCGCCGGCTCTTCTCGGGTCAACGGATACAAAGCCTTAGCTTCAATCAACGCAATACGCAAGTTACAGTCTTTTAGAGCTAGCAATAAACTAGCTCCTATTAAACCGCCGCCAACAATGACTAAGTCATATTCAGCATTACCCTCAGCATCGTTTTTAACCATGAGCCATAAGTTCTTCAATTTCTGCAATTTGTTTTGGAACACCGTGAGTCAATACTTCATGACCATGCTCTGTCACTAAGACATCGTCTTCGACTCTGACGCCAATATTCCACCATCTTTTATCGACACCTGGTAAGTTTGCCATAATATAAATACCTGGTTCGATAGTTAACACCATACCAGGAACAAATTTACACCACTGGCCATTAATTTTATATTTGCCTACATCATGGACATCCAAACCAAGAAAATGACCACTTTTGTGCATATAAAAAGGCCTATAGGCTTCCAATTCAATAAGCTCGGCTGTACTTTTGCCGTTTGATTTAATCAAGCCAAGCTTCACTAATCCAGCAGTCATAATTTCTAAAATCACTTGTTGTGGACGATCCCAGCTATTATCCGGTTTGACTTCTTCAATAGCTGCTAATTGAGCTTCAAGAACTAATTGATAAATTGCCCGTTGTTCTTCAGAAAATTTACCATTAGCCGGAAATGTTCTGGTTATATCAGCAGCATAATTTTCATATTCAGCTCCAGCATCTATGAGAACTAATCCTGACTTATCAATAGACTGATCATTAGTATTATAATGCAATATACAAGTATTTTCGCCACTACCAACTATAGAGTTATAAGCTAATTCACGCGCACCATTTTTTATACACTCAAAACGAAACTCAGCTTCAAGCTCGTATTCATAGTTATATTGGTAGGCACTTTGCATAATTTTTGTATGACCAGCAGCTGAGATGATGGCTGCTTTACGCATTAATTCTACTTCAAGTTCATCTTTGATAACACGCAAATCAAATAATAAACTATTGAGATCATGTACCTGCTCAGGAACACCTACGCCCTTACGCTGCATAGCCCTAATTTGTTTTAAATAACCCAATAATAATTTATCATATTGATCATTACAGCCCAGGCTATAATAAATATGCTCTTTATTTTGCAACAGCTCTAACATTTTTTCATCGCGAGTATTAATATCAATTACTTGATCCGCTTGATAAAGATTTTTTGCACCTGTTAGACCTGCCATTTTACCATCCCATTGTTCTTTTTCAGGATTATTTGGTCTAACGAACAGTAAAAATTGAGCGTTATTATTACTATTAGTACTTAATACAGCCAGGCTGCTTGGCTCATGAAACCCTGTTAAATAATAAAAATTGCTATCTTGACGAAAGCTAAAATAACCATCACCTGTTCGAATGATTTCGTCATTGCTAGGAATGATTACAACAGAATTAGGTAATATTTTTTGTAATAATTTATCACGACGACGCACGAAATACTGTAACTTAGCTTTGTCCATTTTAGTTCCCTTTATTTTTGTAAATTTTGTTTATCCAACAATATCTTAGTGCTAAGCTTTAAAAAATTATAGCTAACCTCTGGATAGTCTATAAGATAGTTACCCCATTCTGGCAATTTTTCCCAAGCTTTAGATAATAATCCTCTGGCACCAAATTGTTTTTGTACCCAAACTTCTATATAGGGCTTACTAGTCGCCCAGAGGTCAATCTCTGAGTCTAAGCGTCTAGCCATACTTTCGACATTTATTAAAGCTTTTTTAAATACTAATAATTGCGGCTGCAATTGTAAATTAAAGCGACGCGCCACTTCAAATAACCCAATAAATAACTCACCAAATGAAATTTTTGCAATTGGTTGCTCTAAAATAGGCTCGCAGACTGTTCTAATAGCTGCTTCAAATAATTCTACTCGAGTATCTGGGCATACCCAACCTGATTCTATGTGTAATAAAGCAACTTTTTTATAGTCCCTGTTGATAAAAGCCCAAAAATTCCAGGCTAAATAATGTTTTTCTTCTGGCCCTAGACTACCCATGATACCAAAATCTACAGCGTAAAAACCTGGGTTACTGGGGTTGTTTGGGCTATTTGGATTAATAAAAATATTCCCAGGATGCATATCACCATGAAATAAGCCGTGTTCAAAAACTTGGGTAAAAAATACTTCTATACTGCGTTTGGCTAATAATTTACAATTAATATTTTGTTTTTTTAGCTCTAATAGATTATTTAATGATAGCCCATAGATGCGTTCTAGAACTAAAATATTTTTTGTACAATATTCCCAATAAACTTTTGGAATATAAATTAAGTTAGGATTATTCTGGCGTTTTAGCTGAGAGGCATTGGCTGCTTCTCGCATAAGATCTTGTTCTTCGTGTAGTATTCTTTCTAGTTCGAGAACTTGTTCTAAAGGCTTAGCTTTTTCTATTTTAGGTTTAATTATTAAAATTAACTTGGCAAGAAATTTTAATAATTTCAAATCTTTTTTAATTATATAATTTAAATCAGGTCGTACTATTTTAATAATAATATCTTGATTATTTATTTTCGCACTGTGAACTTGTGCTATAGAAGCTGAGGCTAATGGCTCTTGTGAGAAATTGTTAAATAAATTATCACAACTTTGTCTTAGTTCTGTTTGGATAATATCTTTTGCTATTCTAGTCTCAAAAGGCTTAACTTGATCCTGTAACTTAGTTAATTCTTGTATAACAATCTTAGGTAACAAATCATCACGTGTAGAAATTAATTGACCTAGTTTTATAAATATAGGACCAAGATCTTCAAGAGCCTGGCGTAAATCACCAGCTTGTTGTGTATCAATATTAATGCTAGTATTTAGCTTAAATAACCAAAATAATTTATATTTATATAGTATTTTAATTATTGTAGCTAATCTTAATATACCCATACCTATACCTTGCTTATAGCTATAATTCCAATTACTTAATTCTGTTGCTTGTCTATCATTTCCCATCGCGCTCTAAGCCTAGCTACATTATCACGCAGGATATCAATATTATTACAAAAGTCATCTAATTCATATTTGTTGACTACTAACCCTGACTCAGTTTCAAGATAATCTGTAATTTGTTCTCTTAATTCATTACTTTTTAAATCTATACGTTCACAAATCATATCTAATATTTTAATAACTTGATATGCGAAACTAACAGAAGTTACTTGAGCTAATCTCTCTTGCAGTAGTTCTTTTATATTAGTTTTAGTATTATTTTTTATATCAGCATTATTTAATAATGCCTGGAGATCCATAGCTAAATTTAAATTGCCAAAAAACTCTATACTAGAGTCTCTAATCGCTGCCTCAGGAGAACTAAACCCAGATTTCAACAAACCATTTAATGTTAATTTTATAGTCAGATCGACGGGATTAAGGGGGGTATTATTAGAAATTTTTATTATATTATTATTAAAGCTAATAAAATATTCTGGATTAACAAAACTTTTATGAAGGATTACTTTAATTACTTTATTGTCTAATTTTGTTATTTTATTATTAATTATATTATTATATAAAAGCTCATTTAGTACTTTACTAATCTTAATCAGCACAACCTCTTCTAATAGACTTAACATTATTTTATAGCTCGATGCAAGGCAACGACACCTGTATGAAAATTATTATATTCACAACTAGCAAAGCCTGCCTCTAAAGTCATTTGTTTTAAAGTCTCTTGATCAGGATGCATCCGAATAGATTCAACTAAATATTGATAATGCTCTTTTTTACCTGTGACCCATTCGCCTACTTTTGGTAATACATTAAAAGAATAAAGATCATAAATCTTATCAACAAAGCTAGACTGGGGCTTTGAAAATTCTAGAACAAATAATTTGCCACCAGGTTGTAATACCCGATATATTTCTTGTAGTGCTTTTAGCTTATTTGTAACATTTCGAAGGCCAAAAGCCATCGTGACCAAATTAATGCTATTGTCCTCAAAAGGCAACGATTCTGCATTTGCCTGCACAAATTCTATATTATTGACTATATTATTATCTATTAATTTATTGCGTCCATTGCTTAACATGGCATTATTAATGTCTGATAATATTATTTTGCTTTTATTATACTTCTTTGCCAAAAGACTAGTTATATCTCCAGTTCCTCCTGCAAGATCCAAAATAATATTTTCTTTATGTTCATTGAGATCCGTCAAATAGCAAGCAAGCCATTTCCATACTCTATGCAGACCAAATGACATAAGATCATTCATGATATCATATTTATTTGCTACATCATGAAAAACATTAGCAACCAAACCCTGCTTATCTTCTTGTTTGACTTGTTGAAAGCCAAATGATGTATAATTATTTTGAGAATTATCCATATTATAATTTATAAAATATATTTAGTCAGATCTTCATCATTGATAATCTCGTTAAAATGCTTATTAACAAATTCTTCGTCTACTAAAACTTTTTGACCACTGTTGTCACTCGCATTAAAAGATAACTCATCAAATAAACGCTCCATAACGGTAGATAACCTACGAGCACCTATGTTTTCTGTAGTTTCGTTAACTTGCCAGGCTACATTAGCAATTTTCTTAATGCCATCTTCTGTGAAATCAACACTTACGCCTTCAGTGGCTAATAAAGCTTTATATTGCTTGGTCAACGAAGCACTGGTATCATGTAAAATGTGTTCAAAGTCTTCCGAGCTTAGGCTTTTTAATTCTACTCTGATAGGTAATCTGCCCTGTAATTCTGGAATTAAATCTGATGGCTTTGACATCATAAATGCACCCGAAGCTATAAATAATATATGATCAGTACGCACCGTGCCATATTTAGTAGTAACTGTAGATCCCTCAATAATAGGTAATAAATCTCGTTGTACACCTTCGCGAGAAACATCAGCACCTGAAGAATGACCACTACGCGCACAAATTTTATCTATTTCGTCTAGAAAAATAATACCGTTTTGCTCAGCGTTATATAACGCATTATTTTTTATGTCTTCTTCGTTAATTAATTTTGCAGATTCTTCTTCGATAATTTTTTTACGAGCCAGGCCAATTGGCATTTTTCTTTTTTGCTTGCGTTCACCTGTTATACCCTGAAATAGGCCCTGTAATTGACTAGTCATATCTTCCATACCGGGAGGAGACATAATTTCAATATTTTTTCCCACAGCTATATCGATTTCGATTTCTTTATCATCAAGATCACCAGCCCGTAGTCGCTGACGAAAAGTTTGTCTCGCGCTAGATTCTGACTTATTTTCTGATGATAATTCCTGATCTTTATCGTTATAGATCCCTCGTGCGGGTGGTAGCAACACATCTAATAATCTATCTTCGGCTGTTTCTTCTGCTCTGTATTTAACTTTTTCAAGTTCGATTTCACGAGTCATCTTAACAGATGCATCGACCAATTCACGGATCATTTGTTCCACATCCCGACCAACATAACCTACTTCAGTAAATTTGGTCGCTTCTACTTTTATAAATGGCGCTTTTGCTAGCACTGCTAAGCGGCGTGCTATCTCAGTTTTACCTACGCCCGTAGGGCCAATCATCAGAATATTTTTAGGGGTGATTTCTTGACGTAATTTACCATCCACTTGCATACGACGCCAACGATTACGTAAAGCAACTGCCACTGCACGTTTAGCATCAGTTTGCCCCACAACATTGCGATCTAATTCTTCAACTATCTCTCTGGGGGTCATTGACATTGATGACATACTTCTACCTCTAATTTAATTAATCAATACTTTTTAATCAATACGTTCTATAGTCAGATGATCATTAGTATAAACACAAATTTCTGCGGCTATTTCTAAGCTCTTTTTAACAATGTCTACAGGGGGTAGATCTGTGTTAAATACTAAAGCTTTTGCTGCAGACTTAGCAAAAGCCCCCCCAGAACCAATAGCCATAATACCGTCTTCAGGTTCAATTACATCCCCATTACCGCTAATAATAAGACTATTACTTTTATCTGATACCGCTAATAAAGCTTCTAAGCGTCGCAGCATTCTATCTGTACGCCAATCTTTAGCTAGCTCAACAGCAGCCTTGACTAGATTTCCTTGGTGTTTTTCTAGTTTAGCCTCAAAACGTTCAAACAATGTAAAAGCGTCAGCAGTCCCACCAGCAAAACCGGCAATAACTTTATCTTTGTATATTCTTCTGACTTTACGGGCATTGCCTTTCATGACCGTATTACCTAGAGAAACTTGACCATCCCCGCCCAGCGCTACTATATTGCCTCGGCGTACTGATAATATGGTTGTACCACGATACTGTTCCACTTTTTTCTCCAGCTAATTACTAATTATTTATATATATGGGTAAAACTAATAATTTCAAGCAATTTAAGCAATTTCAAATTAGCCTTTATCTGCTAAAATAATAGATTCAATTTGATGCACTTTTAATTGTGAATGAAGGTTTATCGCTAATTCAATATTGTCTACCTTACTACTTTTGACTCGGTGCCAGACTTCCCCAGATGGGAGTTTAGCAGTTTGTATCGAGACAGCAAATCCTGCCAAAATTAATTTTGCTCTGAGTGCTTCAGCATCTTTAAGATTTTTAAATGAGGCTATTTGTAGAAAATAAGTACCTGAGTCTGTTTTATTTACTTTATCTTTATCTTTACCTTTATCTTTAACGAGCTGATTAGTTTGATCTAGTTGGCTTATTATAGAGGTTGGAGTTTGACTGCTAGATTGAGCAATTTTATAATTACCGACACCCATTTTAGGCAAAGTATGGTAAAACTCAAATTTAGGGACTTTTTTTTCGTTTTTGGCTATCTGTGTAGATTGTACAGCTCGTGTGGTTTTTTTATTTGCATGCTGAGAAGTGCTATGATTAATACTGGCCATAATATTTTGAGTGGCATCTTTAAAATATTCTAAATAGATAACTGCCCCCCCAAATAAGACGGCTACTAAGGCTACCATGAGAAATAACGAATTAGACAATAACCCTGGCTTTTTAGTACCCCTATTAGCTTTAACAATATTACTATAACGAGAAGATTTCCCTACTTGCCGTCTTTTTTTGTTAGTCTTATTAGCATAGTCCTTGATTGCCATATATATTTGAGACCCTACATTTTTTCTGGACTAGATATGCCTAACAAAGTTAAAGCATTACTTATAATTTGTTTCACTGCTAGAATTAAATATACTCTGGCATCTCTGATCATCATATCATCTGTTAATATAGCACAAGCGTTATAATATTTGTGAAATAGGTTAGCTAATTCTTTTAGATATTGTACAACACGGTGGGGTTCATACGCCAAAGCCGCTGATTCAATCATTTCTACGTAGTTACTTAAGTGATTTAATAGATCTAGCTCGTGTTGATCTTCTAAGACGTTAAGTTTACTTAAATCAGCTATATTTTTTATATAATTACTATCAAAATTGTAACCTTTTTCAATTAACTGACGCATAATGCTACATATTCTAGCGTGAGCATATTGAATATAATAAACTGGGTTTTCATTAGATTTAGATTTTGCTAAATCTATATCAAAGTCTATTAATTGATCTACCTTGCGCATAATATAAAAAAATCTTGTAGCATCGTTACCGACTTCGTTTCTTAATTCACGCAAAGTTATAAAACTGCCAGATCGTGTAGACATTGGAACTTTTTGATTGTTACGATAAAGATCAACAAATTGCACTAATTTAGTAATAAATTTTTCATCAGGTTTATCAAAAGCTCTTAAACAAGCTCGTAACCTAGGGATATAACCATGGTGATCAGAGCCTAAGATATCTGCGACTATATCATTCCCACGTTCAATTTTACTCAAATGATAAGCTATATCAGGTGCAAAATAAGTATTTTGGCCATTTGACCGGATTAAAACACGATCTTTTTCATCGCCAAATTCAGAAGTTTTAAACCAGGTGGCACCGTCTTTTTTGTATAAATAATTCTTAGCTTCTAAATACTCTAGCGTTCTTTCTATGGCTCCCGTGGCAATCATTTGTGCTTCTGAGAACCAGTTATCAAAACGTACACCAAATTCTTCTAGATCAGCTTTAATATCAGTTAAGACTTGCGCACAAACAAAATCCATACAAGTCTTGAAATTTGCCTGAGTCATAACTTCACTAGCTATAGCAATACATTGGTCTATATAGCTATCGCCATTTTCTAAATCATCAGGAACAGTTATATTTTTTATTTTATTTAAATATAAATCAACAATTCTAGAATCAGCTAATATATTTAACTCTGATCCACTCGAGATCTGAGCAGCAAAATCTTGCGCAATTGCTGATACATAATCGCCTTGATAGCCTTTAGATGGAAACTTAATTTTATAATTTTTTAGTTCGAGATATCTTAGCCATAAACTAAAACCCAAGATCTGCATTTGCCGACCAGCGTCGTTAATGTAATATTCTCGATAAACTGAGAAGCCTATAGATTCAAGTAAATTGGCCACACATGAACCAAATGCAGCATGACGTCCATGCCCTACATGTAATGGCCCAGTAGGATTAGAAGAAACGAATTCTAGGTGAACTTTTTGGTTTTTACCCAGCTCTGATTTGCCATAGCTCTCTTTAAGTTGATTGATATCAAAGATTATTTGCATCAAAGCAACAGGTGAAATGAAAAAATTAATAAAACCTGGGCCAGCAATTTCTATTTTTTTGATTAAATCACTCTTATTTAATTTTGTGACTAAATTATCTGCTAGGCTTCTTGGATTAGTTTTCAACTTTTTCGCAGCCAATAAAGCAAAATTACAAGCATAATCACCGTGATTTTGGTCTTTTGTAGGCTCTATAAGAATATCAATATTAAAATCTGATCCTAAATCTAATTGCAACTCTCCAATTGCATTTTCAATCAATTGTTTAAGTTTTTGTCGAATAATTAGCATTTATTAATACCCATATAAAGTCCTTATTTTAGCATTTTTTTGATTAATTAAAAATATTAGTAATCTCTTAAGTCATCTCTTAAGTCATCTCATAGGGGTCAATATCAATAGACCATCTTATGGTATTAAGAGACTTTGTTGTTGCAATCTTATCAAAAAATTCTGTTATCTTAGCCTGTAAAGTCATGCGGTTGGAACAAGATAACAATAATTGCCCTCGATACAACCCAGCCTGTTTGAGTCTAGGAGCTAATAACGGTCCCATAACTTTTACAGCATTGAGTTCAATATTATTTAAAACAGTTTTAATCTTTTCTAAAAACTCTACAGTTTTATTTAATTCATGACTTTCTGCTTTTATTAATCCCCAATGAGCGCACGGCGGTAATTGGGCTTGTTTACGAATTTGATACAATTCTTGAGCAATTGTCCAATAGTCTTTATGTAAAATATCTTGCAGTAATGGATGTTCAGGTTGCATCGTCTGAATAACTACTTCGCTAGTATTATCCGCTCGCCCGGCTCGCCCAGAGACTTGCACCAATAATTGTATCAGATGCTCGGGGGCTCTAAAGTCCGTACTAAACAAGCTTGCGTCGCAATCTAAAATAGCTACTAATGTTACATTGGGAAAATGATGACCTTTAGCTAGCATTTGTGTGCCAAGCAAAATATCAACTTTATTGGCCTTTATTTTATCAATATGCTCCGCCATTTCATTTTTCTTTCTTGTTGTATCGCGATCAATACGCAAACAATGATACCCTGGAAAGATCTGATTAATATATTCTTCAACTTGTTCTGTGCCAACTCCGTAAGAACTTAACTCAGGGTTATGACACTCAGGACAACTGGTAAAAAGTTTTTTTCTAGAATCACAATAATGACAAAGCAATATGTTTTCTGATTTATGTGCAGTATAATAAATATTACAACGATCGCAAATTGCCCCCCAATTACAAGTATGGCACTTTATTACAGGCGTAAAACCTCGGCGATTAAGAAATAATAAGATCTGTTCTTTACGCTCTAATTTTTGCTTAATTAAGCCTATTAGCTCTTGTGACAATCCTGAAGTTAATTTTTTTTGCTTAGTATTCAATAATCTTATTCTTGGCAGAGTAGCGGAACCCGCGCGCTTATATAAAGTTAACAAAAAATATTTATTATTTATAACATTAGACATTGTTTCTATAGATGGCGTTGCCGATCCTAATAGAACAGGAATATTTCTACTTTTTGCTCTGATAACAGCCAGATCTCTAGCGTTGTATTTAAACCCATCTTGTTGTTTAAAAGACTGATCGTGCTCTTCGTCTATGATTATTAAACCCAAATTTTTTATCGGCGTAAATATAGCTGACCGAGTGCCTAAGATAATTCCTGCACGACCATCTTTTGCTTCAAGCCAATCTTTGGTTTTATTAGTTCCGCCTACCTTGGAGTTTATTACTGCGATTTTAGTATTAAATCTTTTTTTAAAACGTTCAATAGTCTGTGGTGTAAGAGAAATCTCGGGAATTAATACTAAGATCTGTTTATTTTCTAATAAAATATTATAAATTAAATGCAAATAAATTTCTGTCTTGCCGCTGCCTGTGATGCCATAGAGCAAAAAACTCGTAAATTTTTGCAGATTGTCAGTTTGGTCTAATATTTTATTTTTAGCTATCTGTTGTTCATTATTTAAGATTAATAATTGTTGCTTCAAACAATTTTTTTCATTAGTTTGACTAATATTATTACTTTTACATAAATCTTTTACATAAATTAAATTATTTTTCACCAAAGTATCTATAGTAGCCTTTTTAATCGCTAATTTATCCAGACTAAAAATACTTAAGCCTTGTGGATTATTATCTAAAAGATCGATTAATTTGCTTTGAGCTGGTGAAAATTTTTTTTGGTTTTTTATAAAACTACTATCCGTATTTAAGAACAGCTGTTTATTTGTATATTTATATAGCTCTTCACCCTGTTTGATCATCCTTGGCAAACAAGCAAAATAAGCTTCGCCAATGGGACAATGGTAATAATTGGCAGAAAAGTTTACTAAATCTATAATCTCGTTAGTCAAGACGGGCTGATTATCTAAGAGAGATAATATTTTTTTTAATTTAATAGATTTATCAGATTCAAGTTTATTGAGTTTATTGAGTTTATGAGACTGAGTAATTAACCCACTGATTAAGCCAATTAATACACGTTTGCCAAATGGTACTTTTACTCGAGCGCCAATATGATAATCAGCAAGACCAGTGTTATCTAACGGCAAATAAGTAAAGCTGTTTCTCAGAGGGACAGGAAGAGCGACTTGTATAGTAAATTTTGGGGTAAATTTGGGAATAAATTTGGGAGTAAATTTTTGAGATTTAGTATTATTAGTATTGGTTAACATCTCAAAGAACTAGGTTGTTCACCCGTGATTCAAATTACGTCACCTTCACACATATATATACGGCAGAAGGCGACCAGTGGTCGCCTCTACAGTGCTATTTATTTTCAGTTTTGTTTTTCTGCCACGGAAGATCACGATCATCTTTTTCTGAATCATATTCTGCCATAGAGTCTACTTTTGAAAATAAGTTTTTATCGTCAAATTTAGTCCAAGAACTATCATCATCTAGATTAGAGAATACTGTGGACCCAGATTTGTTTTTATTTTGAGACTTATTATTGTTCGAGTTATTTTTTGCTCCAGTTGCAGCTGGTTTAGAAGTCTTTTGGGCTGTTGGCTTGGAAGAAACAGGCTTAGAAGATTTAGCAGGTACATTAATGGTTTGAGAGTTTTGCTTATCCCAGCTTGCCCATGCATCTTTGTGAGTTTTTTCTAAGTGGGTTAGTTTATCTAAATGTCTTTGGAAATTATTTAAACTTGAATGAGCTGAATTATGTGCAGCTTCAGCTTTACTATGAACGGACATTGCAGCTTTAACTTTATTTTTTGCAGATCCAACTTGTTTATTTAAAACAGCAGAAGGCTTCGCAGAGTGTCTTTGTTCTAATTTAGCTAAATTATCTTGCTCACTTTTAAGTTTTTTTGCAGCTGTTGTCAAAGCTTGCTTAGCAGAATTAGCTTTCTTGCTTGCAGGAACCATCATCTTTTTTGTATCGGCATATGCAGTCTTGTAAGCTTGTGCTAATTTAGTACCCGGTAAAGCTGAGCTACTAGAACTTGTAGAACTTGTTTTTTTACCACTTTTACTATTCTTACTAGCTACGCCAGTTCTAGCAGCAGATCTCTTTGCAGTTTTTGCAGCTGCTGATTTCGACTTGCTTTTAGCTGCACTTGATTTATTTTTAGCAACTGCTTTTTTAGCTGTAGTTCTTTTTTTCGTTGACTTACCGGGCTTAGCTACAGATTTCTTAGCTGTCGTTTTTTTCTTTGACTTAACTGACATTTTAGGTCTCCGTTTACAAAAATTAATAGGCCATGCAATAAAAAATGCATATAAGACTTATCATAGAAGAAAATTAAACATAAAAAAATAGAAAAATAAAATTTTTTAATAATTTTTTAATAAAATTTTCAATGCTATACTAAAATTCTAAACATATACAATATGTAATCTCTATTGTGAATCTCTATCATGACATGGAACAAGAATAGTTTTTTAATATTGCTATTAATTATACTGAGTATATTTAGATCGCAAGTATACGGATTAAATGCTTGGGAAGCAAATGTCTCACCAATTATAAAAAAATCTTCCAATATTGATAATAGCTCTCAAATCTATGGCGGTAGGTTAGCTTTAGCTTATAATTTTTTTAATTACAAAAGTTTTGGATTATTTGAATTATTAATAGACGGCAGCATTGCCCATATTAAAACAAGTGAACGACAAGATAAGCCAGATTTTTCAAAAAATATTACTATCTTTTCACCAGCTTTAATCGCACGTTGGTACCCTGTAAATTTTACTTGGAAGAAGACAGCAGTATTTCTAGAAGCCGGTGTAGGACCGAGTTATATGACCAATGATGACTTTGGTGGTCGTAAATTAGGGATGCGTTATTCTTTTCAAGATATAGGCAGCATAGGCATTAAAACTTGGGATGACCAATTAATCATTGGTGCTTATATGATCCATTATTCTAATGCCGGCTTTCATAAAAACAATCGAGGGATTACCCTACCCCCTTCATTAAGGGTTGGGTACAGATTTTAATTTATTTATCAGATTTAGAAGAACCAAACATGCTGAATTTTTTCTTAAATAAATCAACGCGCCCAGCAGTATCAATCACTTTTTGATTACCAGTATAAAATGGGTGACACTTTGAGCATACATCAATATGAACGTCCTGAGATCTTTCTACCATGGTTGATTGAGTGACAAATTTATTACCACATGAACATGTCACATTAATAACATCGTATTTTGGATGAATATTAGCTTTCATAATTACCTCAAGAAATTACTTATAATTTAGCCATGCCAGTTAATTAACACACCAAATTAATTTATATTTAATTTATAGCTTAATTTATATTAGATCAGAACAGAATACTACTTAAATTGCCGCCTAAAAGCAAGTAAAACAGTAAAGCACGTTTTTTCTGGATCAATAAGTTAATATAACTTTTTGTTTTCCTCCGCTACTAGCACCCCCTCTGCATACCCACATAGTATTTAGCTCCGGCAATAATAACACAGTCGCTAGCGTCGCGAATTCACTAAATTTGCCTGTATAATCTTCATTACATATAGCAGCACCTGATGAACTTCGAGTACAATCAGCTAATACTTCGTTCCATAAAGCATCTGGAGTCCAATTATTTCTGCTACTTAATAAACTTATTGCTCTGCCACTGCGATACATGCTATTACGCTGTCGTAGTTCAGGCGAAACAGCTTGACAGGCAAGCATTGAATCCCCGTAGTGATTAGTTTTAACTAACGGATAGTGGTCTAATTTTTGGTTAAAATATTCTTTTGCACTGGTTTCTATCAGATTACCCTGGGTAGTATTAGCACACAGAAAACTATGCCCAGACATGCGAGTGGTATGAATAATTGTCTTTACTAAGCTAGAGTAATCTTCACACATCAGAGCTTTAGTAATCGTATGTAAATAATTTATACCTATTTGACTATCATTGGCTATTAAATTAGTCGTGCCGACGGCTAGTTTATGCTGATTTAGGCCAATTAACGCTAAACACCCCATAGTTGTTAAATAAACCATACTCGGGCCACACCCAGGATTGGGTGTTTTTTTCACAATCACTAAATAATCAATAGCCTCAACAGACATATCCCAAGTCTGGCCTATAATAATTTGTTTTTCTGCTGTCATCGTTTTATCTAAAATAAAACCTGTACAGCCATCGAATCTGACTTCTGGATCGTTAAAGCCTTTTACTTTACAGATATAATCCCGTAAATCAGTATAGCTATTTAAAACTAATAACCATTCTAACAATATATCAGCACCGCGAGCGATACCGGTGAATTCATCCCAAATGTTTGCGTCATATTTTTCATGAACTAATAAAGTGTTTCTAGTTAGATCTAATACTTCTTCTTGAGTAACTGTAACTTTTCCGTATTTTTTTACAAAACTAATTAATCTATCCATGCGGGATTGAGCTAATTCTTTAATTTCTGTACGATAAGAAGCCCCAAAACACTCGCCCATATGAGAATAGCTTCCTGAAAGTTCTAAAATAGGGATAATATTTGCAGCCATATTAATTTAGTTAAGATTAAGTTAAGATCGGGTTAATATACTACTATACTATATGACTATTATGAGTACTATGGGAAAAACTAAATCTGTTTGGCAAAAAATTAAGCTTTTTTTAGGTTTAAATCGGGGCTTAGGCTCTGAAAATAATGAGAAAATTGATGACGATAAAGATCAAGACGGCAAATCTAAAGGCGGCTCTAATAAAACCAAGGGCACGGGGTTCATCGATCCTAAATTAGCCACCCATGTAAAAGATCCTGAGACTATTTTATATAATGAACTTAAAAAAGATCCGGCAGCTATGTTAGCTCTAAAAAAGCTAACTAATGGCCAGATCCCTAGTTCTGAATTAGCCGCCGAATTTGAGCAAGTGCGTAATAGCGAAGTCGCATTAGAAGCTATTGCTAATTCTCCGTTAACACCGTCAGATATAAAAGCAAAAGCAAGAGAGCAATTAAGGCGCAATAAGCAACAAGCGCAAGAAGGATTTAAACCCGATGCGCCGACGCCTCGGCCAGGTGGTATGTAACACTAATCCATAAACTGCCGCATACGAATATAAAACTTTGATAAATTACTAAATAACTTGGGTTCAAAATGTTTATTAATCGCTCGTGGGATCATCTGCGACCATGTCGGATAGGCATGGATAGTTTCTACAATTTTATATATCGGAATTTTATTATCAATAGCCAATGCAAGCTCCTGAATTAATTCACTAGCATTAGGGCTCAGGATAGAAGCTCCAAGTAATTTATTATTTTTGACTAATAATCTAATACTGCCATCACCCTCATTATTAATCATTGCTCGATCTAGTTTTAATAATTGATAATCAATAAGTTTATATCGTATATTTCTCTCTTTGGCTAATTGTTCAGTTAGTCCGACTTGGGCAAATTCTGGATCAGTAAATAACACCATCGGTACAGAATTATAAGTAACTTTCTTCTGTTTTCTAAAAGCAATATTGTCTATTACTAATCGAGAATGATATTCAGCGACGTGTGTAAATTTATACGGAGATTCAATAACATCACCAATTGCATAAATATTTTTTTTCGAAGTTCGCAAATATTCATCAACAATGATACCATGCGGGCTATGAGCAATCTCGACCAAGTCTAGCCCCAGATCATCGTGTTCGGGTTCACGACCCACTGCAATTAATAAAGCATCGCCAGTTACTGGATCATGACTGTCACTTAAGAGTTCTATATTATTTGAGTTATTATTTTTAACAATTTTATTTATTTTAATACTAGTTAAAAACTCAATCCCTTCGGTAATTAAAATTTCTTTTAGAAATTTTATCTGAGGCTGAGATGAATATAACATAAGCTGTGAATTCTGTTCTAATACAATAACTTTAGTGCCTAAGCGAACAAAAGCTTGGGCATATTCAAGACCTATTGTCCCGCCACCTAAAATAATTAATCTTTTGGGTTGTTCAGGGATACTTAAAATATTTTCATTTGTATAATAATTAATCTGATCGAGGCCTTCGATATTAGGTATACTTGGTCTACTACCTGTTGCAATAATAAATTTCTCAGCAGGTATTAATTTATCGTCGACTGATAGCATATGATCACCAACAAAATGCCCATTGCCATAGATTATATTAACTCCATAAGATTTAAAGCGCATGGGGCTGTCGTATTTTTGCATATGTGCAATAACCCCATTCACATATTCTTGTATTTTGGCAAACTCTACTTTAACTTGACAGTCAATACCATATCGAGAATAAGCATGTGAAGCACAATGGGCTGCTTGCGCGGCTTTGATAAAAGCTTTACTAGGCACACAACCGGAATGCAATCTATCACCGCCGAGACTATGACGTTTGTCAATTAAAGTAACATTGTAACCCAGCCGAGAAAGCACACTTGATACGTAGATACCACCAGCTCCACCACCAATTACCACAATTTGTCGTTTATATTCTTGCATTATTTAATACTAATTTTTTCTAAATTTTTCGTATATTTCCCCTATTGATAAATATAGACCAAAATATTTCGCATCTCATTTAGTTAATGATATAATTTTGCATATTATTAAGTTAAAAAGTTACATTTATATGCAGATCAATCTGAATAATTACAGCTATCCAACTAAAAGAATGCGTCGTTTACGAACCAATAGTTTTATACGTGATCTTGTTCAGGAGAATAATCTTAACATAAATGACCTAATTTACCCTGTATTTATTCATGATGCTAAAAATACTCAAGGCACTAAGCAAGAGATCACCAGCATGCCTGGACAATACAGATATAATCTAGATGGTTTATTAGCCGAATGTGAGATTCTAACTAAATTAAAGATTCCAGCTATTGCGTTATTTCCCTCTATTGATCCAGAATTAAAAACTATAAATGGCCTTGAAGCAGCAAATCCCAACGGCCTCGTCCCAAAAGCTATTGCAAAAATAAAACAAAATTTTCCGCATTTGGGAATTATTAGCGACATAGCATTAGATCCTTATACTAGTCATGGCCAAGATGGTATTTTAGATAACCATAATAAAATAAATAATGACGAAACACTAAAAATTTTAGTAGCACAAGCTATTACACATGCGGAAGCCGGGGCTGATATATTAGCGCCATCAGATATGATGGATGGCAGGATAGGCATAATTCGGCAAGCTCTAGAACAATCTAATTTTCCAGAAACTGCCTTGATGTCTTATGCGGCTAAATTTGTCTCTAATTATTATGGACCTTTTCGTGATGCGGTTAATTCAAAAGCTAATCTAGGAACAGCCGATAAGAAAACTTATCAAATTAATATTGCTAATAGTAATGAAGCTCTACATGAAGTTGCGTTAGATATTCAAGAAGGCGCAGATATGGTTATTGTTAAACCTGGCGGATGTTACTTAGATATTGTCTACGCTGTTAATCAAACTTTTAAGATACCTACTTTTGCTTATCAAGTCAGTGGTGAGTATACCATGCAAAAATTAGCTTTTTTAAATAATCTCTTAGATCAAGATAAGACTATTTTAGAAACTTTAATGTGTTTTAAACGGGCTGGCTGCGCTGGAATATTAACTTATTTTGCTAAAGAAGCTGCGGCTTTATTAACTGATTAAATTATTAACTAATTGATTCGCTATCTATAGCATCAACTATGGTTTTAATAATTTTTGCCACTGGCATTTGATCTGTGCGGACTGTTAGATCAGCAATGTCTTGATAAAACGGGATACTTTTTTGTAGCATTTCACGCATAACTAAATTTTTTTCATCCGTTTGTAGCTGTGGACGTTTTCGATCAAACTCAGTGCGCTTTAACAAGCTATCTATAGGCGCAGATAAATAGACAACAAATCCACGTCCTGTTAAATTAGCACGACATAGAGGGCTTAAAACAGCTCCACCTCCTGTCGCCAAAACTAATCTATTTTTCTGGGTATACTCATCTATAATTTTTTCTTCACGACGTTGAAATCCTTCAGGGCCTTCAATATCATAGATCCAAGCGATATCAGCCCCAGCTTTTTCTTCTATCAGATGATCAACATCATAGAAATCATAAGCCAATTTTTTGGCTAAGCCTTTACCTATCGTGGTTTTACCAACGCCCATTGGGCCAACTAAAAAAATTTTGTAATGATTTATCATATAAATAACTTAACAATCTGCCAAGATCTAATATTAAAAAGTTGAAACGCAGTAAATATTACAAATTTAGTCTCAAAATGCAAATATAAATATTTATTCACTTTAATAAACTTTAATACATTAAGATACTGCTTTATCAACAACAATCTTTGGCGTAATAAAAATTAAAAATTCTGAGCGTTTATCTTGAGTAATATTTCTTCTAAATAACTGTCCTATATAAGGCAACTCACCAAAAAATGGCACTCTCTCTACAGAATTTCTAACATTTTGGGTGAAAATACCACCTAATACAACTGTCTCACTGTCGTTAACTAAAACTTGGCTCTCGATCTCTTGAGTATCAATTGCAGGAACTCCGTTTACTACTAAACTAGCTGCAACTGTGTCATTAGTTACTTTTAGATCCATAATAATTTTATTATCCGGCGTAATCTGCGGAGTTACAACCAAGCTCAGTACAGCTTTTTTGAATGAAGTATTGGTTGCACCGCTCGAAGATGCTTCTTGATATGGAATTTCTTGTCCTTGTTCAATCTTAGCTGGCACTTTATTAGCTGTTATAATTTTAGGTGTTGAAATCGTTTCCACCATCCCCTCTGCTTCTAGAGCAGAAAGCTCTAAGTGCACCAAAGTACCACCTGGTAATTTGGCCAAGGCTAAACCAAGAGCACTCGTTGGGTTAGTAATCCCTAAATCTATATTAAAGCCACTACTAGCTGTGCCACTTGCACCCCCTGTAGCACCTGTACCAGTGATTGCATTAGTAGGGAGAATAATGCCACCATTTGCATTTGGATTAATTAAAGATAATGTTTGTGAGGCATTGACGGCATTGCTTCCTATGCCAATTCTGTAGTCATTAGAAGAACGCTTAGCTGATAATCCCCATCTAATACCTAAATCTTTATCAAAGTTAGTATCTGCCTTTACTAATCTGGCTTCTATAAGAACTTGTCGCACAGGAGTATCTAATTTTTTAATAACTTTACTAATTTGTTTTAATTTATTTGGCGTGTCCTGCACAATCAGAATATTAGTTCGTTTATCAAAACTCGCTTTACCTCGCTCTGATAAAACAGAGCCTTGCGTCCCCGTATTGATTAATGCAACCAAGTCTTCAGCCTTAGCATAGCTAATATGAAAATATTCAGTTTCTAATTTAATTAATCTTTCTACGAGTCGTTCAGATTCTAATTCCGCTTTTTCAAGATCAAAGATCTCAGCACTAGGCGCAATCATCAAAATATTACCGTAATAACGTTTGTCTAAATTCTTAGTTTTTAAAATGATATCTAATGCTTGATCCCATGGTACGTTCATTAATCTTAAAGAAATATTGCCCTGTACTGTATCACTTGCAACTAAATTTAAATCTGTAAAGTCAGCAATCAATTGCAGTACAGCTCTTAACTCAATGCTTTGGAAATTTAACGAAATGCGTTTGCCGACATATTCTTTTTTTAATTTAAAATTATCATCTTTAGTTTCTGCACGAGATTTTATTTCAATAATAACATTATTATTTAATTGATAAGCTACATATTCTACTGAAGCTTCATTGTCTATTATTAATTGAGAAATATTATTCTTTGGTTTAATGTTCCAAGATAATTTATCAACGACTGTCCCATAGTCATTAACATCATAAATTTTTTGTAAATTCTCTGGCACAACAATATCTTTAAATTCTACAGTTAATTTTTTCTCCTGATTACCACTGTCTAGCACCGTCATTGGAACTTGTTTGTTGGAAAATTCCAAAGTTATTTTAGCGGCTTTTTCTTCTGTTAAGCTAAAATCTATGTTTTTTAAAATTGGTCGGACTCCGGAAATTCCATTAGATACACTCATCGGCCTCTGGACTGTTGGCTTGATAGTAGGCTGTGATTTTACAACTTGTTCAATTTTTTTAATTACTTCATTAGATTCTTGCTTTATATCATCAATTTCTTTTTCTAAATTATTTAAATTTGAGTTTATATTTTTACTCTCAACAGGTTTAGGCTTAGGCTCAGGCTCAGGCTTAGGCAAGTTTTCAGATTTTAATACATTACCAACCTTATCTTTAGTCATTAGAGTTAAAACATAACCAGACTTTTCTTGTTCTAAAGTATAAAAAATGCCGGGCTTTGTTGTCATAATTAACTCTAACCGAGCATTAGTTTGGACAACTTTAATATTTTTTAATAAATTATGATCTATATTAATGACATTATTCTCTAGTTTTACGTAAAGGTTATTAAATACAACGCTTAATAAATCTTTATTTTTATTTATCAAGGGCACCGGGAGGGCCTGTTCTTCTGGTGATGGCGAATTTTTATTTACAATAAGCTTATTGATATTATTAGCTATTTCTGCATTATCTTTAGGCGCTAATTTTAAAATCACTTTCACTTCTTCACGAGATAAAATTTGAACATCTATGTTCTGCAGTAGAGCATTACCTGATGATTCAGCCCAAGCAGTTATATTATATAAAACTGCTAACCATAAGATTTTTTTGAGAAAATTAATTAATTTAAATGTTTTCATATTATTATTCTTTCAACTTCATTATTACCGTATTTGACTGCCAGCCACCAAAACCATTTGAGATAGCTTCTTTAATTTCTAAATTTTTTTCATGGACTTCGGTCACTTGTCCATAATTTTCTCCGATATAACTACCTACTTTTACTTTATAGATTCTACCTGCGCTATCTGCAATCAACGCCCATACGGTATTATCTTTTTTTAAAGATCCTACCATAACAAGATTTTCTATTGGTATCTTTTCTAAAACTTCTTTTGGACGCTCTAGATCTGGCTGTTGAATTGCATTAGACGAGGCTACTTGGCTTTTGACAAATTCTTCAGAACTAATAAAGGGACTTCTATGATTTAAACCTAAATACTTATTATTTACTTTTTGTGGCTTTGGTGGCAGAGCTTCGATTGGATGTTTTGCTTGAGCCTTAGTTTTCACGATAAATGCCTCCAATTCATTTAGCGAATTACTCCTTCCACAACCCCAAAGCAGTAGTATAGCTAATAATATATATCCAGAAAATAATTGCTTAGCCATTATTTTCTCCATTTTGTCCTGTGTGCTCTCCTTCTGCCTCTATAAGCATACCGGCATCATCTTGTCTTGCTTGCGGTGTTATCACATGAGCCGCATTTTTTTGTTTTAAATTTTTTGAGTTATTATCACTACTATCCGCCTCTGCAACAGTTATATAACGGTAAGTTTTTGCTAATATTTCTAAATCTAAGAATTCCGTAAAAGCTTTTTCTTTTGATTTTTCTTTGGATACTTCCAAAGTAAAATCATGTAATGTAATAACCCGCGGCAAATCAGCCACTCTACTTACAAACTCTCCTAGTTGATGATAACTCCCATTAACTTTAATTTGTATCGGCAGTTCAACATAATATTTAAACTTTTTTTCTGGGAGAATTGTAATTTCTTTGAAATTTAAACCACTTTCTCTCCCAGCCTGCGAAATTTGGTTAACCAAAGCAGGGATTTCATTAGCACTAGGAAGTAATTGAACTAAATTATCTAAGCGCCGCTCAATAGTTACAAGCTGCTCTTTATATTCGTTAATATTCACAAGAAGTTTTTGCTTATTGACAAAAATAGATTTTAAGCGGGTTTCTTCTGCTGAAATATTTTCTAAATTTTCTGCTTTACTACTTATGAATAACCAATTACAAATAAAAATCAATAATATCCCAACGATACCTGTTACTGCCACCTTCATTATATTAGGCCAACTGCCCATATTATAAATATTTATCTCATCAAAATTTATATTAAACATTTTGCTCGACTTTTGTCTTTTCTATATTTTCTGTATTTTCTGTATTTGGTTTAGTGTTAGTATTATCTATAATTTCTTCGCCATTACCATTAAAATGAATTTGATAAAATTGTAAATCAAAAAAATGCGTTAATTCATTCTTATTTTTCTGAGGCAGATCAACATTATGAACCCCTCCAATTTGTGCTGTGTTCAATACTGTGTTCGGTACTGAAGCTTGTCCTGGATTTGCTTCTTCAGGTTGATTAATTTTAATTTGATCTAGATCTGCATCTTTAAAATACGGTGATATTTCTAACGCCCGAAGAAATTTTGCAACTTCACCGTTAGATTCAGCAGCGCCACTAATTTTTACCATATTATCTTTACGCGTCATTTTAATTAAGACTATCATAGGATTAATCAAATTAACGACTTCGTTAAATAAATCTAAAGTGTAATATCTATCTCTTTCAATTCTTTGGATTACAGATAATCTAGAAATAAGAGCATTTTTCTGTGCTTTTAATTCATCTATCTGCCGCAATGACTTATTGACTTTAACGAGCTCATCATTTAAATATTCATTATTTTGAGTTTGAATTTTGATATCATGAGAATAACTCCAACTCATTATTATCATAATAATTATTACTGCTATATTAGTAAGACCAAACAGCAAAATAAATTGACGCCTTTTTTGCTCTTCGACTTGCTCACGCCATGGAAATAAATTAATCCTTGTCATCCGACATAACTCCTTAAAGCAAGACCACATGCCGTTGCTAAAGTAGTATCATAATCTTGAAGTTTTTTATCTTTAGCAAATTTCTCAATATTGATATTAATAAATGGTTTTAATATATCAACATCAATTTCCATTTTTTGATTAATACTTTTGACCAAGCCAGGAAGCTTAGCACAGCCACCAAAGAGATAAATGTAATTTATTTTTTCAGAGGCTATAGATGCATAAAAAAACTGAATCATATGATAGATCTGCATCGTTACTTGAGTATTAAAATTTTCTATAATAGCCGCAATAGCAGAATCTTCATGTTTAAATTTTAAGTTCTCAGCTAATTTATAATCAACAGAATGCTCTTTTTGAATTAATTCATTTAATAATTTTCCACCAAAATTTTGCTCCTTAATGTAAATCTGTTTTTCATTTTTAAAAATTGTCACCGTTAAGATCTCATGACCAATGTCTACCATAGCAATCACTTTGTCTGATACGTCTGATTGTAATTGCTTAGAAACAATATGAGTAGAAAGTCGTCCAATAACACAGCTGTAAATATCCATGACTTTGATATTGAGATCAGCAGCTTTTAATATAGTAATATATTCATCAATAAGCGTTTTCTTTGTAGCTGCAAGCAAAACCTCTGTATGTACTTTAGGATTGGTTAGATTAGGCATAGCCGCTCCGGGGATAGAAGTTATGCTGGCATTACTTAAAGATTTTTTTCCTGCGTCTAAAACATCAAAATCCAAAGCAACCTCTTCGGTGCTAAAAGGGAGATATTTTTCAGCTTCTAATTCAACATGGGTTGCTAATTGATGATCAGCTAATCCGTTGGGTACTTTGAGAATTTGCATGACCACTTGGGGTCCAGAAAGAACGACGGCTGTATCGCGTCCTGCATAATTATTTTTGGCAACTATTTCCTTAAGCGTGTCGGTTAGAAAACTATAATTTTCAATTTTATGACCTACTACAGCCCCCTCTGGCAAAGGCGCAATCATGAAATTTTCTAAAATAATTTGATTGTGTTTTCTACCTAGCTCAACCAGTTTTACACTGGAGGTACCAATATCTAAAGATATAAGATTAGTTCTTTCGCCCGAAAAAGGCTTGCTAAATAAACCAGTAAATTCTTTATAAAAAGACTTTACTGTTTCACTATTTAGAAAATTAAAGTTTAAAAACTGGCGCACCAAATTATCCTTTGTGTTATTATTTGTATAAATAAGAATAATGCACATCTAAATTAATAATAATTATGAACCCTTTTAGGAAAATTATCAACTCTAGAGTATATATTTAGTTGAATGGCAATCAAAAGAAAAATCCCTTTTCAAAAACGTTTTCGTCCTTTTCGGTTTTTAGCAAAACTCATTTTGGTATCGATTATAATAATTTCATGTGTTAGTTATTTAATAATAAAAGATATTCAAGAAAAATTACCTACTGTTACAGTTCTTAAAGATATCCAACTTCAAACTCCACTTCGTATTTTTTCTGCTGATAATAAATTAATGGCTGAATTCGGAGAAAAACGACGTATTCCCATCTCGCTCGAAGAAATTCCTAAAAATTTAATTAATGCTGTTATAGCTACAGAAGATAGCCGCTTCTATGATCACTCTGGAGTGGATTTAATTGGCCTAGCCCGTGCAGCTTTAAAACTCATAGTCAGTGGTGATAAAGCACAAGGTGGCAGCACCATTACTATGCAAGTAGCACGAAATTTTTTTCTTAGTCGAGAAAAAACGTATTTACGTAAGCTCAATGAAATCCTATTAGCCAGAAAAATTGAAAGCGAGTTAAGCAAAGATGAAATCTTAACTTTATATCTTAATAAAATATTTTTTGGTTATCGTTCTTATGGTGTAGCCGCTGCAGCAAAAACATATTATGGCAAAGCTATACAAGATTTAACCTTAGCTGAATCAGCCATGCTTGCCGGAATTCCTAAAGCTCCCTCTGCAATCAATCCTCTATCTAATCCTAAAGCAGCTCTTATGCGACGGGATCATGTTCTGACTAGAATGTTACACTATGGATATATTATTGAGGATGAATATACAAAAGCCGTTAATCAACCCGAAACAGCCTTGCACCATGAAGTCAATGTAGAATTAAACGCACCTTATGTCACCGAAATGGTGCGAATGGCTTTATTAAAGCGCTGGGGTGATGATATCTATACTTCCGGTCTGCAAATACATACGACTATTGATAGCAGATTACAAAATTATGCTAATCTAGCAGTTAAACGAGCCATTATTCAATATGAGCAACGTCATGGCTATGCTGGCCCAATCACTAACTGGGGTTCGTCAATTAATACAGCGATGAGCCAATGGCCAGCACAATTAAGAGCACTAAACCACGGAGCTACTAATAACACAAATAATTTAGAGATTGCAGCCGTTATCCAGCTTAATGATTCTAATAATACTTTTTCTGAAGATAGCAATAACCGACTTAATTATGTTAAAGCGATCACAAGTACCCAGAGAATTATTACTATACCATGGGAAGGCTTATCGTGGGCACGTAAACGCACGCATGAACTGGGTGCAATAGGACTGTTAGGCCGTCGTCCGGTGGTAAGCTCTGATGTTTTGCGAGTTGGTGATGTCATTAAAGTCTGGCAAGATCCCGACAATAATCAATGGACCTTAAGTCAAGATCCTGAAATCGAAGCGGCCATTGTTGCTATCGATCCTAAAACTGGTAAATTATTAGCTATCTCCGGTGGCTATGACTTTAATAAAAGTAAATTTAATCGCGTCACACAAGCTTTTCGTCAAGCTGGCTCTAGTTTAAAACCGTTTATTTATTCTGCAGCTTTAGAAAAAGGCTATACTGCAGCCTCAATCTTTAACGATGCTCCTATAGTTATCAACGACCCAGAACAAGAAGCTTTATGGCGTCCACAAAATTCTACACAAGAATTCTATGGTCCTACAAGATTAAGAACTGCTTTAGTGAAATCTCGTAATCTTGTTTCTATTAGATTATTACAAGAAGTCGGAATAGATTACGCCCATGACTATCTACAAAAATTTGGCTTTAATGCTGCACAGATCCCTAATACATTATCTTTAGCATTAGGTACAGCTTCAGTTACGCCATTACAGTTAGCACAAGCATTTAGTATTTTTGCTAATGGTGGCTACGCCGTAAATCCTACTATAATAAGTAAAATCACTAATGGTAACGAAGCAGTGATTTATGAGCTAAAAGAGATACCCTCTAAACTTGATCCTCAATTTGATCCTCAATTTAATCCTAAGTTAAACTTAAATTTAGATTCAACAACTGAACCAGAGCTTGCTGTCAATAATAATATTAAAAATAATATTGAAGATAATTTTGAATCTTTTGGCTCAAATAATCATTTTAAACAAATTATTTCTCCGCAGAATGCTTATTTAATTAATAATATTTTACAAGATGCTATCAAATCAGGTACCGGTAAAAAAGCTCTTGAATTAAATCGAACTGATCTAGCTGGTAAAACTGGTACATCTAATGATAACTTAGATGCGTGGTATTGCGGGTTTAATCCAAGTTTAGTTACCATCACTTGGATGGGATATGATCAGCCTAAGAGCATTTACGAATATGCTGCAACAACTGCTCTTCCGATGTGGATAGATTTTATGAGCAAAGCTCTAAAAAATAGACCTGAAGAATATCTTCCAATGCCTAGTGGTATGCTAAGTGTACGAATCGATCCAAAAACTGGTCTACTAGCCGATAGCAAACAAAAAGACAGTATTTTTGAATTATTCAAAGAGGGCACTGAGCCAACAGAAATTAGTAGTTATAATGCTGGTGATGGTACTGGTGGTAAAATTAACTCTGGTTTCAATTCCGCAGAACAAATTTTTTAAATAATATTTAATAAATATTTTTCTATTAATTTCCTGTACAGTTTGAGTGCGTTATAATCCCTGCGTAAACATTAATATCTATTAGTTATAAGGGTGACAAAAGTGACTAAATTTTTATTGGGCTTGACTATAACATTTACTTCAATTAGTGCCTTATTAATATTGGGCTTATCAACACCTGCGGGCTTTATTGCTTTATTTTACGCAGCGGCACATATTCTGCCTTTTCTTGCGACCGCAATTGGGGCAACTTGTGGTTTTCTGCTATTACACGCTGGTGTGCTGCTGACTGTAGCTATAACCTTGACTATTGCTACAGCAATTTTGACGATTGCCCATACAGTAGAAAACTTTTTTTCTAATTTATTTTCAGGTTTTTTTAGAGCGCCTGCTGCGGCACCTACACCTAGCCCTGCACCACAGGAATTCTCTGAAAGATCTGCTCGGCCTGTGTACTCACATATGCCCCCGCCAGCACCCAGCCCTGCGCCTGTTCATTTGCATGCTCATGCCACCACCTATATTGACGAAACCCATCATTACCATGGTCCCGATCCTCAAAGGGGATTTCCATTATATTCTGAGTACACTCCCGGCTATACTCCTGGATACACTACTCCTGCACAACCCAGAACTACAGCTGCACCTAGTACCGGAGATCAATTTATGACAGCATTTCGTTCTGCTCATACTTCTCCTAAAGCAAGGCTTGCTGAAACTGCTTGCACCGTGACTAACCAGATTCATACAGCAGCGGGTGGCTCAGGTGGCGCCGCGCACGACAGTTTTGCTAAAGGCTTTATAACTGCTGTTAAGCCTGGTTCGTAATATCAAATAATTACAACCCATATTTAAGCTAGCTGGATTTATCACCAAAACCAGCTATGCTCTCAGTGTCAGGAGGTAATTTATGAATATAAGTAAATTTTATAAGTATACAATGGTAGTACTTTTGATAGCTACTACTTTAGGTGCATTAAATGGCTGCACTGGTAACAGATACAGAGATAGACAAATCATCGGTACCGCTGGTGGCGCTGCAGTTGGTGGCTTAGTGGGTCATGCAATTGGTGGTAACACAGCTGGTACAATCATTGGTGGTGCTATTGGTGCAGGAGCTGGTTCTGCAATAACATCTGATCCCTATTATTGATTAGATCACCAAGCTGGTAAAGCTTGGCCTTTAAATAAACTATCAGCTTTTTTAAGAACCTCTGAGGATCTTAAAGCTGATAGTAATTGTTTAAATTTTTCTTGATCTTTGTCTGCTTCTTGCACGACTAATATATTAGCATAGCGTGAATCTTTGTCTTCTGAGAATAAAGCATCTCTGTTAGGCAATAGATTAGCAATAGCTGCATAATTTGTATTAATAACTGCTAAATCTAAATCTGGTAACATACGTACCATAAAGGCCGGATCAACTTCTTGGAATTTTAAATTTTTTGGATTAGTACTAATATCATGCAACGAAATATTGTTATCTTTTGCGTTAACTTTATTAGGATCGAGAATAATTAACTCTGCTTTAGCTAATAACAATAAACTTCGAGCTTGGTTACTAGAATCATTAGGTATAGCAACCACAGCATGATCAGGAACATCAGCTAGTTTTTTATATCTTTTTGAATATATCCCCATCGGATAAATAAATAAATTGCCTATACTTACTAGTTTAAAATTTTGCTGTGCTTTGGCTTCTTCAAGATATGGCTCATGTTGAAATAAATTAGCATTAATCTCACCCTCATTTAGAGCTCTGTTAGGCTCTACATAGTCATTAAATGGGACGATATTAACTGTGAGCTTATATTTTTCTTTGGCTACTTTTTTTGCAGTTTCGACAAGCTCGGTCTCTGGCCCCGCAATAGTGCCAATTAAAATAGTATTGGGATCAATAGGCTTTTTTCTGCCACAGGTGGTTAATAATAAGCTAGCTAATAATAAACCGGTTAGAATTACAAAATTTATAAGATTAAAAAATTTATTGGACATAAAACTTTTATTTTATTTATATTTATTTATGAGAATAATATTTACAAATACGATTATTTAAATATTGTATAATTTGAACAATTAATAAAATTAAAACAACTGTAATTAATATTACAGTATTATTAAATCGTTGATAACCATAATTAAACGCCAACGCCCCCAAACCACCACCAGCTAAAGTACCAGCCATAGAGCTATAACCTACTAAAGCGATTAACATGATTCCGATGCCATTGATTATATTTATTTTTGACTCTGGTAAGACTACATAAAAAACAATCTGCGTAGTTGATGCACCCATACTGTGTGCAGCTTCAATTACGCCACGGTTGACATTGATACAGGCGTTTTCAACAATTCTCGCCATAAACGGTATAGCAGCAATAGTTAGGGGCACACACGCAGCTAATGTACCTATAGTTGTTCCCGCTATGAGTCTAGTAAACGGCAAAATGGCAATCATTAAAATAATAAACGGAATTGATCGGCCAATGTTAACAACAAAATCTAACAAATTATACAAATACTTAGAATAAGAATATTGCTTAAATAAATCTTGATTGGGCCTAAGTATATATAAAACTAACCCCAAAGCACCACCAAAGATTATTGCTAATAACCCAGGAATTAAAATCAGTTCCAAAGTTTCAAAAAAAGCCATTAAAACCTGAACTAGAAGTGGATCTGATAAATTAATAAATCCTGACAGCATAACCTACTATCTCCACTTTTATTTCACGTGCATTGAGACTAACTACTATTTGATCCAGAATATTACTGGATGCTTCTATTTGCATAATTAGCTTGCCAATAATCGTATCTTGAACAGTTTCAATACCACCTTGAAGAATATTAAAATGAATATTGTACTGGCTAATAATTTCAGACAAAACTGGCTTAGAGGCTATTGTATTGACAAAAACTAATTGTACTAGCGGAAATAAATTATTATTTTGATGAGTTTGACTAGCCTTATAAATTTCAGCAGTCACCATATTGCCTCGGATAGACTCAGGAAGTTTATCTAATAAATTTGTAGATAAAATTTTTTGGGTTATCTCATTTTTACCAAAAGCAAATAACTCTAGAACATTTCCTTGCTCTACTATTTGACCATGCGACATTACAGCAACACGATGACAAATATTTTTGACGACCGACATTTCATGGGTGATCAATAAAATTGTTACCCCCAGCTCTTTATTTATTTTTTTTAATAAATACAAAATAGAATTAGTTGTTTCTGGATCTAAAGCTGACGTACACTCATCACAAAGCAGAACTTTAGGATTAGTAATTAAGCTTCGCGCTATTCCTACTCTTTGTTTTTGCCCACCACTTAATTGACTAGGGTAATGATGAACTAAATGCGTCAGACCAGTTAATTCTAAAATAGGGTTAATTTTTTCAGCTAGTTGTTTTTCAGATAGCTTTTTTAATTGTTTATTAATTCTCAGGGGAAAAATAATATTTTCATAACAAGTGTGAGATTCTAGCAAGTTAAAATGCTGGAAGATCATACCTGTTTCTTGCCTAGCCCAGATCAAGTCTTGCCCAGATAGATTATTCACTAAGCGATTATTGAGCCAAACTTCTCCATTATCAGGCTGTTCTAATTTATTGACCAAATGCAACAAAGTACTTTTGCCAGCACCACTAGTGCCAACAATGCCAAAAATCTCACCCATATCAACAGTAAGATTAATATTTTGTAATGCCGTGACTTCTTTACCAGAACTTACATAAGATTTATTTACGGAGATAAATTTTATCACTAGCTAACCAACCAATATCCAAAAGACTCAGCCTCCAGGACCTTTATATAATAGAGACTATAAAAAGACCATTTGGCAATTATTATAAACCATTTAGCTCAAATATACATCATATCTAATTTGCTTAGATTTTACTGAGTAATTAATTCGTTTTCCGAGTAATTTAGGCTGATTATTGTCTCTTTTGAGTATAATTTTACTATTTTTCTGATATTCAAACGCTGTTTGTAATAAATCTAAAGCATCATTTGGATTGTCACATAAATCTTGCAGTACTTGCATATTTTGCTTGGGTTTAGATTTTTGTTTTGATACTTCAAACATGGGATCAAGATAGATAATATCAAACTGTTCCGAGCCGGATAAGTTTTTCAAGTAATCTATAAAATTAGTATTATATAATTTTATGTTATTACTAATTTCCTGATGATTTATCTGAGAACTTTGAGATAGACGATCTAAACCGTCTTTAATTAAGTAATATAATATTTTAGAATTTTCTAATAAAGTCAATTTGATATTATTTTTTAATAACATTAGAGCATAGGCATCTAAAGTAAATCCTGCTGTGCCATCTAAGATGCTGATTTTGTCTTTTTTAAGATTCGATAATCCAATAGCCTTAGGCAGAGCGTCATTATAAGTGAACTTGTAGCAAGATTTTCCCGCTATTTGATTATTCACATAATCTATATTTAAATCTAAAGATTTAGACTTCGAAATAGATAAATAATACGTATTATTTAATAATAACCAACTTAAAATATACTCTGACTCTGAATTTAAAATAGTAGTCAAAAGGTTACATTTTATGTCATTGGCGATTTGGACAGACTCCTGGTATTTTGGATGATCTTCTGGGCAACATATAGCGATATTATAATAACTCATGCCAATATATTAAAATAAAAAAGGCAGAAATTCTGCCTTTTTATTACAAAAATTACTTGTTAGTCTTCATGTCTACAATGGCAAGTCATACCCATATGCCCACCAAAGCTACAAGATACAGCACCGAAGAAAAATAAAGCAAATACTAAATAAGACGCTATGCCCATATTGTTGGCAGCTGCTTCGTCTTGCGAAGTCATTGGCGCTGCCATTGGCGCTGCCATTACCGCAGGCGCCTTAGCATTATGCTTCATTACCCAAGTTTTATCATTATGAGTTGTGCTAGCAACTGCTGACGGGTTAGATGTAAAATTAGAATAGAAACTTACATAACGACCCATTTGAGAAGCTAGTAAAACAGTAAAGATTAAAGCAACACACCATGTTGTAAAACCATAAACAACACCTAGGTGACGTTTAACACAATAATGTCTGCCTAAATAGCCAGATACAAAACCTGCTACATACATACAGACAATTGAGCCTATTAGTAAACCAACAAATCCACCTATAGCTAAAGTTGCCATGCCTGTTTTATCTGTTGTTGTGAAAGAAAGACCTGTAGCAACGCTGAATAGATTAAGTAAAAAACCTAATCCCACGGCTACAAAAGCGCCCACTAAAATTGCCGTCCAAGAAACTTGTTTTTTTAAGCACATATGACTGTGGTCGTATAGATCGTTTTTCATTTTATTCCCTTTAGTTTTTCCAGTTTTGTTAGTCTATTTATTTTTTATCACCTTTTTTGTCTCTATCTGCCTCTTATCTTTAGATATGTGACACTAAATAAATAAGAAGCAAAATACTGAGTGGAACACCTAACAACCATCCTATTAGGTAAAACACATAGCCTTCTTTAATTAATAATGTCCGATCACATTAACGTGATTGTATATATAATAGTATAGATAAAAAAATTTGCTTATTTTCTAACAGAAAAATTCCTGAATTTATATTTAGCAAATCAACAAATACTTGCATTCTTATCATTAGTAATGATATTAAGTAGAATTAGATCTATCTTCCCAAGATAATAACTTGTTAAAAACAACAGCAGTTCCCGGCGAATAAACGTGGTTCTAACCTACATGTTGTTTTCTTGTATCAAAAAGAAAGCTACGTGGTCATACTAGCCAAGAGAAATGATTACTATCTATACATGTTCGAAGCAGAAGTACATGAACTACAGGGCTATTTGATGAAGAGTTAGAAAATTAAAGAAAATCAATAAATTGTGATAAAATCGGGCTAACCTAGTAAATTAACGGAGTATTATTATGTTAGCAAGAAGTAAATCACAGTTTATTGAGTATTTTAGTGAATTAGATGACCCGAGACAGGATGGAAAAGTATTATATCCATTAGAAGAAATACTGTTTTTAATATTTGTAGCAGTGCTATCTTGCGCTGAAAGCTGGAAATTAATAGTAAAATTCGGGAAAATCAAATTAGAGCTACTAAGAAAATATTATCTTTACGAATATGGAATACCGAGCCCAAGCACACTGTGTGCAGTAATGAGCTCTTTAGACAATCGTGCATTGGAGCCATTATTTAATAAATTATTTGCCAATCTTGATAGTTGCCCCAAAGAGCTAATACCAATAGATGGTAAGTCACTCAAAGCCAGCAAACGCGTAAATGCAAAGGCAATACATATGCTATGGGTTGTCAGAAAAAAGTTACTAGTAAAATTATAGCTAAAGAAGCAGATTACATGTTAGCAGTTAAAGCTAATCATTCAAATTTGCTGCAGGACATAGAAAGCTTTTTTAACAATAAAAAACTGCTAAAAACAGCAGATTTTTACGAAGAACATAATAAAGGCCATGGGCGGATAGAGCACAGAAAATGCTACAGTATGCCGATCAATGATTATTTAAAAAGAGAACATGAAGACTGGATTAATTTGCAACATATAGTTTTAGTCGAAAGGAGCAGAGCACATAAAAATAACACCACTATTGAGCAGCAGTTTTATATTACCAGCATTAAAGACAATAATGCTAAAATAGACCTCTTCGGAAACTAGCATTTTTATAGAAAAAATGTTAAAAAGCTCCTATCAAGGAGCAAACATGAAATATGAAGCAATCAAAAGTATTGAAGATGAAAAATTTCGCCGCCTAACTGGAATTAAACGCACAACCTTTGAAAAAATGATAGAAATTTTAA
>JAGOUU010000046.1 GCA_018061105.1 Gammaproteobacteria bacterium | reverse complement strand
CTGGAAGTTTCCTTATATGGCTGGAGATAACGGGGGATCAGCTTTTGTTATAGTCTATTTAGCAGCAATACTGCTCATAGGCCTGCCTGTCATGGTTGCAGAGATACTGTTGGGTCGAATGGGGCGTGAAAACCCTATTAATACTATATCTAAACTAGCCAAGGCTAACAACAAAAGCCCATACTGGCAATTAACTGGCTGGTGGGGAGCTTTTGGTTTGGTCCTGACCTTGTCTTTTTATAGCGTTGTCGCTGGCTGGGCTGTTGGCTACTTTTTTAAGTATGCCCACATTTTGCTACCCTTTACTAGTGCTACTACAGTTTCTAGCACTTCTGAGATTCTCAACCAGTGGCAGCTGTTCTTAGGATCAGCCCTAAATTTAACACTATGGCATAGTATATTTATTATCTTAACAATTGGCGTTGTCATAGCCGGCGTTACTAGCGGCATTGAACGTGCTTCTAATATAATGATGCCAATGTTATTTGTGATTTTAATAATTTTAGCTGTATATGCAAGTTACTATGGTGAATTTATGCAGGGCTTTAGTTTCTTATTTAAACCAAATTTCTCTAAATTAACTTCTACAGTTGTTATAGATGCTTTGGGTCACGCCTTTTTTACACTTGCAGTAGGGGCAGGATGCATGCTTACATATGGAGCGTATTTACCGGAACATACTTCAATAGTTAAAAGCGTTTTTATTATCGCGGGGCTTGATATACTTGTCGCATTTTTATCTGGCATGGCTATTTTCCCTATTGTCTTTGCTAATAATTTAGCGCCGGACGGAGGGCCTGATCTGATGTTTAAAGTCTTACCTATTGCGTTTGCAACTATTCCAATGGGTAATTTTATTGGTTGCATGTTCTTTTTATTATTAATATTTGCTGCATGGACTTCATCTATTTCAATGGCTGAGCCATTGGTTATGATCTTAATAGAACGTGCTAAACTTTCTAGAATTGTCAGCTGTTTTATAGTCGGCATAGTATGTTGGATTATAGGTATATTCGGCTTGTTATCATTTAACGAATGGAAAACTATTTTGTTATTTAATAAATGGACTTTTATAGATGCTACTATGGATCTAACAACTAATATAATATTACCTATTGGCTGTTTATTATTTGCTATATTTGCAGGCTGGAAATTAAACCCTAATAGTGCCAGAAATATATTATCACGCCAGCATGATCACCATTTTAAGATTTGGCAGTTTTTGATTAAATATATTGCTCCTATAGGGATTATTTTAATCTTATTAAATAGTCTAGTTGGTTAAAGTTTATTATCTGCTGAGTGGTATTAAATTCTACAAGATTGTGTACCCACTTCTGGCGATTCCTCTGGCAATACCTCAACTCGATGATCTGAACAACCTATTGCTGCTCTAGCAGGACTTGGACTTAATGACAATACTCTAGAGACAGCGCAAGTTCTTACTGCAGCATGCTGCAATCTTAATGTTTCAGCAAATGTGAAAAATGCCACTTTTTGAATCTGTTTTAACTGTAGGTACTTCTAGAAGATGTGCTATTGACTCTAATTGAGCTCTTTTTAATTTTAACAATACATTCTCATCACGTAACGCTATTAGTTTTTTTTGGCTCTCAATATTTGCCCTAGTGTATCTGCTTTTTTTGTCAGTAAAAATATACTCAAAATAAGCATAATAGATGCAAATAAAGATAATTGAGCTGCTCTGGGTTGTTGTTCGGCTCGATAAGAATCATCTATCGCTTTAAACAGAGCGCCTGTGCTAACTATAATCAATAATGCTGCGCCTAATTTTAAACAGCACCGTAGATCCAGTGTGGTTTGGCATAAATACAGTTCTCTTGAGTTTAGATTACAAAAATTGCGAATTCTTGATCCAATTAGTACTCGGGTAATACGCAAAAATTATGCTACCACCAGCAATCTCACTAATTAATTTTTTAGCTATTTTGGCATCAACTGCTGGACAACCAAAACTTTTACCTACTTGACCAGACTTTGCTTTATGATCATTAACATAAGTAGCACCGTGGATTACCACGTGTCGACGAAACACATTGTCGTTAACATTTTTTTCTAGGCCGTGTAAATATAAAGACTTACCGCGTTTCCCCATATAAGTACCACCTGTTTTCATTACGCCAATACTAGACTTATGGCTTTCCATTTGATTAGAAAAATCTTTAGCAATCTTACCACCTGATCTGGCACCGTGACTTACATAAGTATTGATATCAACTTTCTTTTTATCCATATCAATAACCCACATCCGCTTTTTATTTGACGGCTGGCTATAGTCTATAATAGTAAGCTTATGATTACTGACTAACGCTTTCTCTTCTGCTTTTGCATAAGCTGTCACAGCTAAATCCAAAACATTTTTTGGAATTGAGGCTGCAGCACTTTTAATATCTTTGCTAATTTGAGCTTCGTCATTTTTGATAATGTCTTTTTTAGCATTACCTGAACCTGACAGCTGATCCACGCTAGACTCTGCACTAGACTCTGCACTAGACTCTATATTAGTAGTTACATCAACTATATCTATAACTTCGTTATTAATTGTATATTTATATATTGCTATTAGACCAAAGGCTAATACTATGATTGCAAGCGCAATCTTCTTTTTTTTAGATAGATTCATGGAGCTCCTCTAAGTTACTTAGTTAAGTCATAACAGTAAAGTTGCCCAATTATAGCATCCCAGGAGTATAATAGGAACCATTTTTTAGAGAATTAGTTAGTTAATCTAACAAATGCTCGTATGATAGGTAAGATTTTCTCTATTTCAATACCTTGTTTAGCTTTGCCCTTTCCTATAGCTTCCAGAAGCACAAAATTAATTTTGAAATCTGTATTTTTCTTATCTTTGTGCAAATAGTCTATTATTTGCTCTAAATTTAAACCTGAATTAAAATCTGGATCAAAATCTAATTTAAACAATCTCATAATTTGATAAATAAGACTATAATCAGCTTCTGATAAAAAATTGTATTTTAAAGATAAATAGCTCTCAATTATAATTCCCATAGCAACAGCATATCCATGTGAAATATTATAATCACTAGCAGCCTCAATAGCATGGCCTATAGTGTGTCCAAAATTTAATAAGTGACGTAGACCAGACTGTTCATGTTCGTCTTGTTTGACTATATTTAATTTGATTTCATGAGATTTAGTAATTATATACTGTAGAATATTTAAATAATTTGGATGATTAATATCTCGATTGATTAAAATTTTATAATTATTATATAAATAATCAAAATACGATCTATCAGCGATTAACGCATGTTTGATAATTTCAGCAAATGCTGATCTGTATCCTTGTTCTGGCAAAGACGTTAAACAATCTAAATCTATCACAACTAAATCAGGCTGTTTTATTAATCCAATTAAATTTTTTCCGTATTCAGTATTAACTGCCGTTTTTCCGCCAATTGCAGCATCTACCATAGCTAATAGAGTAGTGGGATAATAAATAACAGGCACGCCTCTGTAATAAGTAGCAGCTATAAAGCCAGTAAGATCTGTAATTACCCCCCCACCTAAAGCTAATAGACAAATATTTTTATTGTAATTATTAGATAATAAAAAATTTTCTATTGATTGTTTAGATTCCCGAGTTTTATATTTTTCTCCCACTGGTAAAATATAATGGTCTAGTTTTAAATTAAAATTATTATTAATATTTTTATTTATTATAAATTTAATTTTTTCTAAATATAATTCACCTACTATTTGATCAGTAATAATTACCAGGGCTGAAAACTTCTGAGGGCCTAAATAAGTACTTAATTGGTCTTCAGCATTAAAGTTCGGCATATTTAGTGGTTTTATCAAGTAAAATTAAATCGGCAATAACTAAAATTGCCATTGCTTCGACTACAGGAACTGCTCGAATCGCTACACAGGGATCATGCCGTGAGCCTTCGGGTAGTATAAATTCTTCCGGCTTACCTGCCAAATCTACTGTAGATTGTGGCAATTTAATACTAGAGGTCGGTTTAAAAGCAACTCGGGCTATTAAATCCATGCCCGTACTGATCCCGCCTAAAGTTCCACCAGCATGATTGGTGAGAGTTTGTTCAGTGTTTATAAAAACATCATTGTGCTCTGAACCTGTTTTAAATGTAGAATTAAAACCATCACCTATTTCAAAACCTTTTGAGGCTGGTATAGATAACATAGCATGTGCTAAATTAGCTTCTAATTTATTATAAACAGGATCGCCTAGGCCAGCTGGTAAATTTTTAATAACAAACTCAATTACGCCGCCTAACGAATCACCTGTTTGTATAGCCGTTCTTAATTTATCTTGCATTAAGATCTCCGCTTTTGAATCAGGGCAAAATATGGGGCTATTATAGATAATATCTTTACAGTTAAGATCTTGGTCTGTATTTATCTCAGCGACTATATTACTAATAGATTTTATATAGCTATAGATACAGATTTTATATTTATCTAATATTTTTTTTGCAACTGCCGCTGCTGCAACACGGCAAGCAGTTTCTCGTGCTGAGGCACGGCCACCACCACGGTAATCAAATATACCGTATTTTTTTAAATAGGTAAAATTAGCATGGCCCGGGCGTAAGATATTTTTTATTGATTCATATTTACTGCTATCGTGATCTTTATTATCAATAATAAGTGATATAGGTGCACCTGTCGTAGTATTCTCAAATACTCCTGAATAAATTTCAGCTTGATCTGCTTCAGCTCTTAGGGAAGTATACTTATTACGGCCAGGCGCTCTTAATTTTAGAGCATTATTTATGTCCTCTATAGATAAATTTATACCTGCTGGGCAGCCGTCTATAACTACCCCGATTGCCTTTCCATGAGACTCACCCCACGTTGTTATCCTAAAAATTTTACCAAAGCTGTTACTGGCCATATTTATTGTATATTTATATTTTTAATATATTATTTATAATCTCAGAAATATTTAAACCTTCTGTGTTTATTTTATAATCAGCGATTGAATTATATTTATTTAGTCTAGTAGAGATATATTGTAAAAATTCCTTATGATTCTTCACAAAACTTGGCTTAATATTATTATCTAGCCATCTTTTATAAATTAACTCAGGTGGACAATATAAATATATTATTTTACCGAGTTTTTTTAATGTTATAATAATATTATTATTTAATATTACACCGCCGCCAGTTGCTATAATTATATTATCATTTTTAATATCATTAGATAAATTATTTATAACTTCTGATTCAAGATCTCTAAATTTCACATCACCTAAATTATTATAAATTTCAGGTATACTGTATCTGCTAGCTTTATTATTGCTATAATTCTCTTGAATCAAATCATCTGTGTCGATATATTTATAGCTTGGGTATAACTCAGCAAAATTTTTAGCTACAGATGTCTTACCGCAGGCTTTTAGGCCTATTAAAATTATATTATTACTCACAAAATCAAGGGTGGCATGGTGCCTGACACTGAGGGATCCCCTCTCTCTTCTAACGAGAACAAATTTATATCATTTTTAAAATTACTGTAGCTTTTATCGATACATCTAGTATTAATAATAGTTGTTCTATCCCCTGGATTTTTATTTTTTGCTCCCAAAGCAGCTACAGCGATGGACATCGCTATACGGTGATCGTTATGTGAATCAATTATAGCATGATACAAATCACTGGGCTGGATAATTAAACCATCTGGCAGCTCTGTAATTTTAGCACCCATTTTATTTAACTCTTGAGTGATGACACTTAAACGATCGCTTTCTTTAGATCGGGCAATTTTAGCATTGATTAATCTAGTCTCGCTGCTTGCATAACATGCTAAGACTGCCAAAATAGGAACAGCGTCAATAAAATTATTTACATCGATTATTTTGCCGTCTAATTTAGCTATAGATTTATTAGATTTATTAGATTTATTAAAATTATCATTAATAATTAACGTGTTCAATTCTGGATTTATATCTAAATCCGCACCCATAGCTATTAGGATTTCTAAGACAGTTTTATCACCTTGTGGATCGCTAAAATCTAGATTACTAATAGATACACTAGTTTGAGTAATAATAGCAGCAGCTACTATATACAAAATAGAACTAAAGTCACCTGGTACATTATAATTAAAACTTGAGATTAGATTATAATTATTATTATCTAGATTATAAATAATATATTTTTGATAGTTTTGGTTACTATATTTTATCTTAAATTTATCGAGCCAATATAAAGTTAAGTCTATCCATGGTTTTTCACCAGGGTTTATGACAGTGATCTCCGTTTGTCCTGGTAAAAATATACTAACTAAAATTAAGCCAGACACTGGCTGCGAATCTGCGCCGTCTATAACAATTTTTCCCGAACTAATTGGCCCCTTGATGATTACGGGTGCATGGCCGTCGTTTTTTACAGTAATACATTGCGCACCCAGGGCTTCTAGGCCACTTAACAAAGGCTGTAATGGCCGATTATATCTTATAGAATGATCTCCCGTAAAAACGGTATAGCCGTCGATAAGGCCTGCTATAGCGCCTACGAAGCGTAATACTTGTCCCGAATTACCAACATCGATTATATTATCTGGAAGCTCTGGACACCCTCTTACTCCCTTTATTGTTAAAACGGTAGACTCTGGATTAATAATAATTTCAGCGCCAAGTGCACAGCAAGCAGAAATCATGGCATCTGTATCAGGGGAAACTAAATAATTATTAATATAGCTAATATTATTAGCAGTATTCTCAGCTAAACTTGCTAATAAGATAGATCGCATCGTCTGCGACTTTGATGGTGGAGCAATAATATTTATTAATCTATTATTTTTTTGATAAGATTCAGATGGAAATAGTTTATGAGTAAAACTAGTTACTGATAGGTTTAAATCAGTCACGGTGTAGATATATATTTTTAATAAATGGCGCGCCCGAAAGGATTCGAACCTCCGACCGCCTGGTTCGTAGCCAGGTACTCTATCCAACTGAGCTACGGGCGCGTGGTTGGCGGAGAGAGAGGGATTCGAACCCTCGATAAGATTACTCCTATACTCCCTTAGCAGGGGAGTGCCTTCAGCCACTCGGCCATCTCTCCATCACAAAGCGTAATCTTACACTTTTTAAAATCATTTGTGAATGATTTTAAAAGATTTTTTTTATCTTTTATTGATTCCCGCGATTATCAAGATCTTCATGCTCTTCATCTATACCATCAAGATTATCCTGTGCATCTTGATTTGTACCATGCGAACGTTCGCGTTGGATTCGTTGATAAATCTCCTCACGATGAACTGAAATATTTTTAGGAGCATTTACTCCAATTCTAACCTGGTTCCCCTTTACTCCAAGAACAGTAACTGTAACCTCATCCCCAATCATTAAGGTTTCGCCGATCCGACGAGTTAAAATTAACATTGAATTTCTCCTTTAAATTTACACCTAATATCCACATTCAAGATAACAAGTAAATCAACTTAGTTTTTATCGATATAGAATGCAATATATTACAGATTTTTTTAATTATATCAAGTTAGAGTTTGAACTATTTGCTATATTTACTAAACTAATTTAATAAATTATATTTCTAGCTCTTCTTGTGGAGCTTTATCTAGCTTAAAAGCAGCATGCAATGCTCTAACTCCTAACTCTAGATATTTTTCGTCCACAACCACGGAAACTTTAATTTCTGAAGTAGATATTAACTGCATATTAATACCTTCTCGTCCAAAAGTTGTGAACATAGTGGAGGCAATGCCAGCATGCGAACGCATGCCGACACCTACAATTGAAATTTTAACAATTTTATTATCTACAATAACTTCTCGGGCATTTATATCTTTAGCTACGTCATTAACTATTCTTTGCGCACGCAATAGATCTTCACGATTAACAGTAAAAGTAAAGTCAGTAAAACCTTCTTTCATACTATTTTGAAGAATCATGTCAATAACAATATTAGCTTCACTTATAGGGTTAATAACTTTTGCCGCAATACCAGGCTGATCAGGAACACCAAGGACTGACACTTTCGCTTCGTTGCGATTAAACGCAATCCCAGTAATCATGGGTTTTTCCATTTTTGTATCCTCATAAGTGATCAAGGTTCCAGGACCTTCTTTAAAACTTGATAGAACTCTAAGTGACACATTATATCGCCCAGCAAATTCTACCGCCCTAATTTGTAGCACTTTAGCACCTAAACTAGCTAACTCCAGCATTTCTTCAAAAGTAATTTTGTCCATCCGACGGGCAGATGGTTCAACTCTTGGATCAGTAGTATATACCCCATCCACATCCGTAAAAATTTGGCACTCATGAGCCCCTAGAGCCGCTGCTAGAGCAACTGCAGTAGTATCTGAGCCTCCTCTGCCTAATGTCGTAATATTGCCACGCTCGTCAACACCTTGAAAACCAGCTACCACGGCAATATAGCCTTCGGCTAAATCTCTTCTAAGATTTTCTTGTTTAATATCTACGATACGAGCTTTAGTATGAGCATTATCTGTTAATATATGCACCTGACTTCCTGTATAAGAACGAGCAGGATAACCCCGTTTAGTTAACACCATGCTTAATATAGCTATACTCACTTGCTCGCCTGTAGACAATAACACATCAAGCTCACGACAGTTCGGTGTTGAGTCCACAGAATGGGCCAATCCTAGCAATCTATCAGTCTCTCCAGCCATAGCAGATAAGACGACCACGACTTGATGACCTTCTTGAACAGCTTTACATATAGTATCGGCCACATTGTTGATACAATCTATATTAGCTACGGATGATCCACCAAACTTTTGAACTATTAAAGCCATAATAAAGCCATAATTTTAGTTTTTTAATAATTGTTCTACTGAAGGCATGACAGTCGCAAGAACCTGATCCAATTCTTGCAGACTATGGCAACTACCTCCAGCTTGAGCCATGTCAGGGCGACCTCCGCCTTTTCCACCTAATTGCACAGCTACTATACTTATAAGTTTACCTGCATGTAGGCGATCTGTACAATTATTAGTTACCCCAGCAATCAAATTAACTTTATAACCTTCTTCTTTAGCCTCACCTACTTTTAACTCAGCTAAAGCTAGAACTATCACAGCTTTCTGAAGTTCACTTTTAAGTTGATCTAAAGTTTCTCTTAAATTTTTTGCATTATGCTCTGAGCCTTCTAATCTAGCAACGAGAACTTTTACCCCACTAAGTTCTATAACTTGATTAAGTAGCTTTCTTCCCTGCTGCTTAACTTCTTGCTGTTTATAAACATCTAATGTTTTGGCAAGCCGATTATAATCTAATTGCAGCTGCTTAATTTTATCTAATAAATTTTCTGAATCTGAGTGCGTTTTTAATAAATCACCTATTTGACGTAATTTATAATCCCGTTCTTTGAGATATAATCTCGCTGTATCACCTGTTATAGCCTCAATTCTGCGAATACCACTGGCAGCGCTGCTTTCAGATATTATAATAAATAAACCTATATCTCCAGAACGATCAGTATGAGTCCCGCCGCATAGTTCTACAGAATAACCATGGCCAAAATTTAAGACTCTTACTTTATCAGCATATTTTTCACCAAATAATGCTATCGCTCCGCTGTTTAAAGCCTGATCGATATCCATCAGCTCAACACTAGCTTCTGTATTTTTTAAAATCTCTATATTTACTTCTTGTTCAATAAGATCTAAAACAGATTTATCTATAGCCTGATAATAAGCAAAGTCAAAACGTAAATAATCAGGACCAACATAAGAACCCTTTTGAATAACCTGCGGCCCTAATATTTTTCGCAAGGCCGCATGCAATAAATGCGTAGCTGTATGATTGCGAGCAGTGGCAGCTCTTTTTTTAATGTCAACTTGTGCTATAACCACATCACCGACTTTTACTTTACCTGATGTGACTTTAACTTGGTGTAAATGCGCTTTATGAATCTTAATAGTATTTAAAACTTGAGCTTGAAAACCATTATCAGAAGTCAACACTCCTTGATCGCCAACTTGACCTCCACCCTCTGCATAAAATGGTGTGCTAGCAGTTACTATGTAACCTGTACTGTCTTGTGATAGACTGTCTAAATTATCCTGCTCAGAATTTAAAGTTGCTGTTACTTCAATCTTAGAGGCTAGTTGTTCATAGCCAGTAAAATCAGTAGCTATATTTAAATCAGAAAAACCTGCACCAAAACTATCAGTAGACGCTTTAAAATTGCTGCCTTGTTTAGAACGTTCTCGTTGATTAGCTAAATGCTTCTCGAAAACTTCTAAATCTACACTAAAATTATACTCCCGAGCGATATCCATCGTCAGATCAATAGGAAAACCATAGGTATCATATAACTCAAAAGCTAGGCCCCCATTTATTATATTGTTTTGAGTATTTTTTTGGTTTTCTAAAAATAAAACAGATAATTTTTTTAAGCCTATATCCAAAGTCCTTGAAAACTGAATTTCTTCTTGTTCAAGAATTTTTTCTATAGTCGATTGAGCTGCAACTAATTCTGGATAGGCTTTTCCCATCTCAGCACATAAATAACTGACTAGTTTATAAAAAAACGGTTCTTTAACCCCTAATTTATGACCATGACGCACAGCTCGGCGTATTATTCTGCGCAAGACATAGCCCCGCCCTTCGTTTGATGGCATAACCCCATCAGTAATTAAAAAACTACAGGCTCTAATATGATCAGCAATGACTCTTAAAGATTGATTAGAGAGATCCTCAAAAAGTGTAACTTTTGCCACAGCTTTAATTAAGCTTACAAATAAATCAATTTCATAATTACTATGTACGCCCTGGACCACTGCCGCCAAACGTTCGATACCCATCCCGGTGTCCACGCTTTGTTTAGGCAAAGGCGTTAATTCACCCTCAGCGTCTCGGTTATACTGCATAAACACGAGATTCCAAATTTCTATGTATCTATCGAGATCGCCATCTATAGATCCTGGGGGGCCGCCAGGAAACTCGGGCCCATGATCATAAAAAATTTCTGTACACGGACCACATGGTCCAGTATCACCCATTGCCCAAAAATTATCTTTTTTGCCACAGCGAGAAAACTGCTTAGGGTTAATTTTTAATTCATTAAGCCAGATATCAGCTGCTTCATCATCTTCTTCATATACCGTCACCCATAGACGCTCAGCTGGTAATTGAATTTCTTTGGTCAAAAAATTCCAAGCTAAAGTAATAGCCTCACGTTTAAAATAATCGCCAAAACTAAAATTACCTAGCATTTCAAAGAAAGTATGATGTCGTGCTGTATAACCTACATTTTCTAAATCATTATGTTTGCCACCTGCACGTAAACATCTTTGTACTGAGACAGCTTTTGTATATGGCCGCTGATCCGTACCCAAAAAAACATCTTTAAATTGCACCATGCCAGCATTAGTAAATAACAGAGTTGGATCATTAGCTGGCACTAGTGGACTGCTTTTTACAATAGCATGCCCATGCTCATTAAAATAATTTAAAAATCTGGTTCTAATTTCGGCTAGTTTCATATTTATATTTAATATTTAATATTTATAGATAAATTATCACAGGTACTTGATAACGTAGTGTATATGATTAGTTTCAAAGCCCCTATTATATAGAAATCTTTGTATCTTTGCTTTAATCTGAAAATTATTTTTCTGACAATTTTCGCCAAATTTTTTCCTAGCTACTGTAATTGCTAATTCCTGCCAAAAACAACTAGGATCACAATTCTCAATACTTAATTCTAGGTTTTTTAAAATATGATTTGCCATTTCTTGGGAAACCCCTTTTGAATACATTTGAGCAAGAATCTTATTAGGTCCATGCCCTAAATAAACTCCATTCTTGAGCCACATCGTTGCACATCTTGTATCTGATTGCCAATTATTATTTTGAAACTCAGCTACAATCGCAGTAATAACAGATTCTTCGTAGCCTTTTTGCTCTAATTTATTTTTTATTTCATGTATTGAATATTCACGACGAACTAACAGTCTTAGTATATAGCTTTTGGCTAGTCTATAACTTTCTGAGTCTGCATGAGGATTTGGGTCAGGATATTCTGTCATCCCAGCCGAAGAGCCGGGATCTTTTTGTATGCGTGCTTTTATTAATATACCAGAAGAGCTAGAAGAGCTAGCTAAAAATTCCTTAAGTTTTGCAAGTTTAGCTAACTTCTCAAGTGTTAGATCTGACATAGATCTTATTCTGTTTTTTACTCTTCGTTCATGAATTCTGGTTCCTCGGCCTCTTGCAGATCTTGCATATTTTTACCCTTACTTTTATTCACTCCAAACTGCGATAGCATCTTGTCACGAATCAGACCTTCTATTTCAGAAGCCATTTCCGGATGATCTTTTAAGAATTGTCGAGCATTATCTTTACCTTGGCCAATTTTT
>JAGOUU010000045.1 GCA_018061105.1 Gammaproteobacteria bacterium | reverse complement strand
AGCTCACGTCTTATAACTCGGTCTAAAACTTCTTTTCTTTCAAGCTCTTTACTACTCATAAGATACAGTTCATTATTAAACATGGGGCTCCTCCTTGAGCGAATTAATTGCTATTTCACAACTAATTGTAGTCAAAGAGGGCCCTAACTTTTGGTTCATCCACCTAATTTGTTACTTCCTGGGCTATCTTATGGCACGGCAGAACTGATTTCTGTCAAATTGCCGTTCATTTGACAGAAATCAGTTCTGCAGAATACTTACAACTGCTGCTGCTTTGAGCGCAAGCGAAAACAGCGCCTATTGATAATTTAATGCTAACATTCAACAAGTTAGTCAGATTAAGCGGAACTTTCTATTTTGGCTAATTAGGATCTTACTAAATTGGCGCTACAAGCGTTACATAATTATTGTTTAAACTAACTTTTTATGGTAAAATAACTTACTTTTTTTGTATCTATTTGTTATATTATGATCAAAGCCGCCCTCAAATTATTCTTGGATTATTTTATTCGCTCTGATGAGCGTGCTAAAGCATGGACTTTGTTTATAGCAATAGTCATCCTGATTATAATTGGGGTTGGAATTACAGCTTTATTTTCTACATGGTACGCAAGCTTAACAGCAGCATTTTTAGCGAAAGATATAGCAGCTATATTTTTTAATGTTTGGGTATTCTTAGGACTCGTTAGTGTTAGTTTGGGTTTAAATAGCTTAAGGGGATACTTTACACAAATATTGATTACGAGATGGAGAGTTTGGTATACTAAAAAATTATTAAAGAAGTACCTATCAAGAAAACATAGGTATCTAGAATTAGCTCGTAATAAAGAAAAAATTACGAATGTACCACAAAGGATTCAGAATGATGTGTTACAGTTTGTAGAAAATACAGTAAATTTAACTTTAGGTTTTATAGATTCTCTGTTAACTTTAGTGACTCTCACAGGAACCTTATGGGTGTTGGGCGGAGCTTTTTCTTTTTTTGTTTTTGGAATAAATTTTATTATACCAGGGTATCTAGTATGGATAGCATTAATTACTGTAGGAATTAATGCTATCATTACTAGTTTTATAGGTTCTGGCTTAGCTGAATCAAATAAAAAACAAGCAGATTTAGAGGGAGATTTAAGAGGGGGAATACAATGCCTCAATGATAAAGCAGAAGAAATTGCTACTGAACGCAGTAGAAAATATTATAAAAAATCATTATTAACTACATTAAAAGAGGTTAAACAAAACTCACTTAAGATCATTAAAAAAACTACAATGATCTCTTCTTTTCAAGGATTTTGTGATAGTTTGCCCTACGTAATACCCTATATTACTTCATTACCTTTATATATGGCTGGAAAGCTTAGTTTTGATCAGGTATCACAAATTGGTTATATTTTTAATAAAATAAATACTGCTCTATCATGGTTTATTAATTCTTATACTACATTAGCACAATACAAAGCAGATGTGACTCGTGTCGTTGAATTAGAAGAAGCACTGGATCAGGGCCTGAGCTCTGCCCCAAAAGATGTTATTATAAGCTATCGTGATTCAAAAACGATAGAGATAAGAGATCTTGATGTGACCTTACCACAAAAATCTGATCATTTAATTATTATGGGCTTAAATTTAAGTATCAGGTTAGGGGAAAGAACTTTAATTACCGGTGAATCAGGTTTAGGAAAAAGTACATTATTTAAAGTACTTGCAGGTGTTTGGTCATATGGAAAAGGCAGCGTAACCCTTCCAAGCGATCAGAAAATTCATTTTGTACCGCAAAAACCTGTCATACCCTATGGTACATTGAGAGCAGTCCTAGCATTCCCTGAAGTACCTGGCACATGTGCAGATTGCAATAAAGCCTATGAAGATACGCTTAGGGCTGTCAATCTAGAAGAGTTTATCCCTAAACTTGATGATAACGAAGATTGGGGGCAAAAATTATCTTTAGGCCAACAACAACGAGTTTCTGTAGCTCGAGCTTTAATTAAAAAGCCTGATATATTATTTCTTGATGAGCCTACAGCCTCTCTTGATAAACATAACGAAAAGAAACTCTATGAAGTTATCTCTAATGTTTTTAATACTGTAGTAACCATTTCCCATAATAAAGAACTTGAGGAGCACCATCAGAGAAAAGTAGAGCTTGATAGAGATTCGCAGGATAGGACAATAGCTACAGATCTTCCACTAGCTCGGCTGATTATATTTCAACCAGTTCGGAGGTTCCCTAAGCCAATTTCAAGTGATACGTCACGTATGCGTGCAGATCCTGAATATATTCCTGAATATAGATTTTCTTAAATATTCGTATAGTGCTATTGGTGTACCCACTTGAACACCATTTATAATAATGCTTAAATACATTATTATCATTGCGTATGCAAGGAAGCCTTCTTATGTTCCGAAAAGCCAGCTATGTGTATGCGTCAACTGAAGTTTTTAATAAGCTGAAAATCCATGTACAGAACACATAAAGAAAGACATAAAGAATCACATATCGGTTGGTTGCGAGCTGCAGTTATGGGAGCCAATGATGGTATTGTCTCTGTAGCCAGCCTTATAATGGGGGTTGCTGCAACCAATATCGATCATTCTACTGTGATTATAACAGCTACAGCTGGACTAGTGGCAGGTGCTATGTCTATGGCGGCTGGGGAATATGTTTCCGTAAAGTCACAATCAGATCTTCAGCAAGCAGACATTAAATTTGAGCAACATGAGCTTAAAACAAATAGACAATCCGAACTGGAAGAGTTAATAAATATTTATATTAACCGAGGACTTGATCCAAAATTGGCAGAGCAGGTTGGTAATCAATTGATGGGAAAAGACGCATTAGCAGCTCATGTCCGTGATGAATTAGGCATTACAGAAGCGTCTAGCGCACAACCATTGTTGGCTGCATTTATGTCTGCTCTTACATTTTCCCTAGGGGCAAGTTTGCCTGTTTTATCATCAATATTGACACCACCACGTATACTAACATTAGTAGTATCTTTGACATCTGTTTTTGCTCTTGCACTTTTAGGTGGTTTCTCAGCATTTATAGGTGGTGCTTCGATACTAAAAAGTATTACGCGTGTAAGTTTCTGGGGAGCCTTTGCTATGGCGGTAACATCTGGAGTAGGTATATTATTTGGGATAGCATAAAATTTAAACCTCAAGCAACTGTTTTTTACAAAATTAATATAAATATATCTTTATGGTGTATATTAAAACTAGCACGTTCAGCAAAGTTCCTGAAGTAACTATCTTGTTTTGGATAGTTAAAATAGTTGCAACTACTTTGGGTGAGACTGGTGGTGATTTAGTATCAATGTCTATGAATTTGGGGTATTTAATCAGTAGCTTAATCTTTGCAATGGTTTTCACTGTAGCAGTTTTAACTCAAGTCAAGAGTACGAATTTTAATCCATTACTATATTGGATTACAATTGTTGCCACTACTACATTAGGTACAACCTTAGCAGATTTTATGGATCGTTCTCTAGGAATAGGATATTCAGGAGGGGTTTTACTCTTACTGTTGTTATTATTAGGATCATTAACCATATGGTACTTAGCGTTAGGATCAATATCTATTAATACTGTTTGCAGCCCAAAAGAAGAAATATTTTATTGGACAACCATAATGTTTTCTCAAACACTAGGTACTGCTTTGGGTGACTGGATGGCTGATACTGGAGGACTTGGTTATGTGGGTAGTGCAGTGATCTTTAGCATACTGATCACAATAATAGCATTAACTTATTATTTGACTAATATTTCTAGAACGATTCTGTTCTGGGCTACTTTCATATTAACACGCCCTCTAGGGGCAGTATTAGGTGATTTTTTAGATAAACCCATGAATGCAGGAGGATTAGAATTAAGTCGTGCCTTTGCCTCAATAGTGCTGTTGGTATTTATAATTGGATGCATCATAATTTTTCCTCAACGAGCTGCCAGGAATTCCCATTAATATCTCATATTCCTTATAGTTTTTACTATAAGGAACTGGTGGGCCTACGTAGCAGCGTAGCAAAAGCAATTAACTGTATGATCATTGACCATGCCAACAGCTTGCATAAAAGCATAGCATATAGTTGTACCGACAAATGTAAATCCCTCTTTTTTCAAGTCTTTTGATAAAGCATCTGAGATTCTACTTGATGTAGGAACTGAGCGAATATTTTTCCAATGATTTTGAATAGGCTTATTATCGACAAAATGCCAAATATATTTTGAAAAACTCCCCCATTCTTTTTTTATTTCTAAATAAGCCTGAGCATTTGTAATAGCTGATTTAATCTTTAATTTATTACGAACTATTCCGCTTTCAGCCATTAGTCTATCAAATTTATGTTGATCATATTTTGCAATCTTTCCAGCTTCAAAATCATCAAAGCATTTACGATAGTTATCTCTTTTTTTTAATATTGTTAACCAATTCAAACCAGCTTGGGCGCCTTCAAGAATTAAAAATTCAAATAATAATCTGTCATCGTAGACTGGTACGCCCCATTCTTGATCATGATAGTTGATATATAATGGATCATTAGTCACCCATGCACAACGAGTTTTATTTTTATCAATCATGATTATATTTTGAAATTAATAGATTTTCTTTTAGTCTTGCTTATGTAATAATTTACATATTTATATTAGTAAGTAGATTGTTATATTTTATGGCTAAAATGGAAGATAAGCCAACTAATATTTTAGATGATACCGTAAAGTCTAGTATTTGTATTAGCAGTGGGGCTTTATTAGCACTATTTTTAGCAATCTATTCTCGCCCTCAGGATGGATTAATTACGCGCCGTACTTTACTAGCTATACCTTTAGGCTCTATTATATCTTCAATTTTATTATTGTTATATATTTCTAGTACTAATCTTAGAGACAGCGGCAAAGATAGTGGCATAGATAAAACAACAAAAGATCCAACAGCAACTACTAGCAAGCTTATGACGGATTACAATGTACCCAGGAGAAGCATCCCACACCCATAAAGATAATACTTTCTTACTTGAACATACACTAAAAATTATAAAATTATTTTATAACTAGGCTAAAAATTTAGATCATAAAATATTTTTATAATTATAATATTTGAGTTAACAAACTTTAAAAAAGCCATTTTTGTTCTATACTGTCTAATGTAACATTTAATATAAGCAATTGGAGATTCATTATGGCAAACCCTAACGACAAATTTGGTGGTAAAGGTACTAACAACATAGGTGGTAAACAAGGTCAACCAGGACAAGGTCAATCTGGACAACGTAATGCTAACCAAGGCGGAAATCAAGGCATGGGCCAAGGTCAACGTGGTGCAGTAAACACTCCTAACCGCGGTGGTTCTGATAAAAATGCTCATGGTACTTCTAAAGATCAAAAATTTGGTTCTGATAGAACAGTTGGTGGCAAAGATAGCCATGGCAACAAAAGCTGGTAATCACTGGTATATTAATAAACAGTAATTAATAGTCAGAATAATACGAGATTTAATTTAAATAAGATCTCGTATTATTTTTATATCTGTTAAATTATTATTATAGTATGCAATATAATAATAAATAAATAGATAGATAAATGACGAAATCCCTAGATAAAACAACCAAAACTGTAGAAAAAGCACAATTACGAATAATCTTGCTGATTATTTTTATTGGCTTTATTGGCGCTTCTTTGCCGTATCCTATATTTTCTCCCCTATTTTTGACTCCTACTCACAATAGTATTATTCCCTATGAATGGGACTATATAAGTCGCAGCATTTGGTTAGGAGTTGTTTTGGCTGCTTATCCATTAGGACAGTTCCTTGGATCACCAATCTTAGGCGGCTGCTCTGATAAATATGGTCGCAGGATTATATTAATGATTAGCTTAACAATAAGTGCATTAGGACATTGTTTTTCAGCTATTGCTATAAATTATCAATCTTTGAGTTTATTGTTAACAAGCCGGTTCTTAACAGGTCTAATGGAGGGAAATATTGCTATTGTTCAAGCAATGGTAGGAGATCTCAAATTTATTAATAAAGAAGAAAGCTTTGGAAAAATTTCAGCAATCGGATCTGTTGGTTATGTTATGGGGCCTTTGTTAGGTGGTATTTTTTCAGATAGTAAAATTTTATCAGACTTCTCTTATGCTTTGCCATTTTACTTAGCTACAATAATATCTTTAGTAGCTCTTATTTTAACAATTTTAAAATTATACCCCGCCAGAACTAAAAATTATGACTCTCATAATAGTCATATAAGTATTCTAGAGAGATTTAATATATTCAAAAGATTGTATCTATTGTGCACAAATAAACAACTAAAATATTTACTCCTAGCAAGTGTTATTTATACTTTTGGTGTAGATACTTTTTATGAGTTTGGCCCTGCTTTTTTAACAATTTTCTGGTCGACAAGCCCTGTAGAAATAGCTATTTATAACACAGTATTATGTATTGGATTAGTCGTAGGCAGTAGATGGCTTCCAAATAAATTAGAGTTTTTTATATCTGAAAGAAAGATTATCTTGCTTGCAATTATTAGTACAGGGATAGCTTTTTTACTCATAACTATAATATTAAATAAAATTTTAGTATTAATGCTATTTGGTATTGCTGGCATTGGAATTGCTGTTACTACAACAAAAATAACAATCCAAATTTCTAATGTTGCACATGAGACTGTCCAAGGAGAGGCTTTAGGAAGTCAATTAGGCTTAAGAATGCTAGGTAATGCTATCGCCTGCAGTAGTGGAGGTTTTATTATTGCTCAATCAGCTACGTTACCTATTATAATAAGTAGTATTTTTACAGTATTTGCTTTTGGTATATATTGTCAGTTTACATCTAAAATTTATAAAATGTGAAAAAAAAGTTTATTTTACTTACGTAATGACAAATCTTTCTCTCGGATAGCTTATATATAATTCGGAGTTTATATAAATAGTAAAAAATCCTAAATCTAATGCCTTTAAAAAAAATTTAAATTTTTCAGCCTCTGAAGGCTCCTTAGCTTGTATATTTATTACGAAATCTAATTCGCTGCCTTGTAATAAATGTTGAACTTGTTCAAAAAAAAATTGAAATTGAACAATGCCAAAATATTGCTTACATCTATCAAGATTTATATCCCACTGGTAATAGGGAGTTTCAGGTATTGCAATAAAAAATAACAATAAATAATCATGATTTTTACTAGGAGTTAATTTATATTCTGGGTGATCTGCTGATTTGGGAGTTAGAGCGACTGATTGTTTTTTTAAATCTTTGTTCCAGTTTTTTTCGATCCAGCTGCTCAACTTGTCCATAAGTTCTTGAAATGGCATAAGCTCATCCTTAATTAACAACCCTTTTAAGATTATGCTAGCTTATTTAAAAAAATCTTACAATACATAATCAAGATGTCGTAAACCTATCAAGAACCAGTACGGGGTATTGTGGGTATCCTAGGATTGTAATTTTCTACAAATTTATCAACAGTAACCGGCTCTGAATAGCAATAACCTTGCGCATAATCACAGTTATATTTTATCAGTTTTTCTAATTCTTTTTTATTTTCGACACGCTTGGCCATAACTTTACGATCCAAGTAATGGGCAAGGGCTATAATACCCTTTTCTTCAGAGCCATCACTTCTTGCATCCTGAAAAAACTTATTATCTATTTTTACTATATCAATTGGCAATTGAGTAAATTGACGAATACTGGAAATACCTTTACCAAAATCATCTAAAATAATTGTAGCGCCAATAGATTTGAGCTTATCAAGCCGCTTGCGAGTTAGATCTAAATTAGTTTTAAAGCAATCTTCAGTGATCTCTATCGATAAAAAACTAATATCTAAGCCTTGTGAGTGCAAGTCAAAAAGATGATGGACGAATTCATTATTTGCTAATTGGCGAGATTCAACATGAATAGCTATTTTTAAAAAATTTGGTAATTTTAATTTAAGTATTTTATCTAGCACGATGTAACCTATCGCATTAATATATTCTGTATTACTAATTTGAGGTAAGAAATCCGCCGCTAATAAGATTCCTTTGGTACTATGTTTCCATCTTACAAAAGTCTCAGCACCAAATATATTGCCGGTTTTTATTTCATATTGAGGCTGTAGAAAGATCTCGAACTCATCATTGGTCACAGCTTGTTTTATCTCAGCTATGATAGCGTTTTTCTTCTGAGCTCTTATATTCAATTCTTCGTTATAATATTGAGCATTATTTTTGCCTGAACTTTTAGCTTCATACATAGCTGCATCAGCATGAGCAATTATTTCATCTGTGGTTTGGCCATCGTTGGGATAAATTGCTATTCCAATACTGGCGCTAATTTGCCAACTTTCACCTTGAAAATAAAATGGGCTAGCCAAAGTAGCAAGTATTTTATCTGCCACTATCTTTGCGTCAGTCTTATCTTCAATTCTAGACAATAAGACGATAAATTCATCGCCTCCTTGTCTAGCAACTATATCTGTGGCCCTTGTAATATTTAATAATCTTTTAGCAACTTCTTTTAAGACATAATCACCTGTTTCATGGCCAGCGCGATCATTAATATTTTTAAACCCATCGAGATCAATAAAAAAAACTGAAAATAAATTATTATTTATATTTGCAGATTCTATAGATATCAGGATACTTTCATTAAGAAGAATTCTGTTTGGTAGCAGCGTTAAAGAATCATGAGTTGCCATAAAACTAGCCTTATTGACTTTATTTATTTTATGCTGGTGTTGGTGTTCTTGATCAAAATCTAAAGAGTTGTGTTGTTTATTGATTAAATTTTTAACAATTTGTTCAAGAAAATCTAATGTTATAATATCTTCTTCATTATTTAAGATAATTATTTCAGCGTGATCACTCTTATTTTTTTTTAATAATTTATTTAGTTCTATTAATTGTAATTTATTTATTAAAGGCTCAAAAATAAAGACACAATCAAAACAATAATCATTAATTAATCTTATGGCATCGATAAAATTATCTTTAATATCTATAGTATTTTTTTCAGCACTTTTTTCGCAAACGTCACGAATGTAAGTCGTGATCTTCTGGACTTGCTTAGCATTGCTGTGAAGAACTAGGAACTTTATGGTGCCATTAGTCATAAATCAAAAAGTAGTCTATGAAAAGTACTTTAAGTATAGTCCATGCTATGCTATGGTTTATGTTCTTTTAGAAAAGATTTTGAAGCTCAAAAGTAATTTTATTAATAATTTCTGATATGTTACTTGAAGAATATTCTGTAACCGCTTGATCTGGCTGCCAAACACTGTGAGGCCAGGTTTTATCATTTTTGTATCTTGCAATCACATGGATATGCAATTGCTTAACAATATTCCCTAATGCTCCTACATTAATTTTATCTGGGTGCCAAATATTATCCACCAGTTTTGAAATCTTAGCGATTTCTACAATTAAATTCTTTTGTGCATTGTGATCTAACTGGTAGATTTCTTGAGCATTGTTTACTCTGGGAACTAGAATTAGCCAAGGATAATGAGAATCATTTTTTAATAATAAACTAGATAGTGGTAGCTCTGCTAAGAAAATAGTTGTCTGTTTTAAAGCCGAGTCTATCATAATTATATTAAATGGTTATATTAAATATTTATAAAAAGCGGTAAATACAGTAGTATATTATATATTTTAAAATTATTAGTCATTCTTTTTATAACTAAATTATAACTAATTATAATTAAGAGGTTTTATGGCAAATGCGTTTTCTAGATTGCGTAGAAGATTATCTCAATATATTCAAACTAAATGGAATAAAGTGTCTTTTAAAAAAATTTATGCAGTCTGGATAGCGGGACCTATTGTTGGCATTTTAAACTATGCAGATAATAGGGCTGGTTTAAAATATGGCCTACTCCTAGTGTTAGCTAGCCTCTTCTTATCAGAAATGCCATTTTTAACTGTTTTGATGTTAACAGCAGTTGTTTCTTTTGCAACAAGTATACTGTTTCAATATGAACACCCGTCACGTGGATTTTTAGATAATTTGTGGTTTGCCCTAACTAAAGGAGTGATTGCTGCTTTAAGTATTTGCACTTTTGGATCGTCCCTAATAGTAACTTTTTTAATTGGCCATACTTTGGGCTCTGTAATACAGTCAATAACATCTTATTTTTCTTATTATTCTCTGAAGAGGCACATTGATCCTGAGGTTGAAAACCCAATATATCGTGGTTATAATAGTGGAACTACTTTAGTCGAAGTCTTAACAAATATTCCTGTGCGTGCACAAGGGGCCTATGTGTTATCTAAGATAGCTGGTAATTTTAAAAAATCTTTTAATGACTCTTTTGATCCCCCTAGATTTTCTGAAGACGCTCAATATAGTGATATAGCTTCTGATATGGCTAGGAGTAAACCAGAAAGCCCATAAAAGTTAATTTATATGATGCACAATTTATACCGACAAATTAATACACCATTATTAAGTTTATTTTTATTTACTCTTGGTAATGGCTTTTTATCTACTCTTACTATTTTAAGATCTCACCATGAAAATATTAGTACTAGTATTATTGGTTTAATGACTGCTTTTTTTTATTTAGGTTTAGTTCTCGGTTCTTTTAAGATAGAGCGAATGATAAGGCGCATAGGTCATATTAGAACATTTTCCGCTTTTGCTTCTATTTTGACTATTACGGCTTTAATGCAGGCGGTGTATTTTGATGTTTACTTATGGCTAGTCTTGCGTTTGATAACAGGTTTTGCTACTGCTGTGCTTTATGTAGTAATAGAAAGTTGGTTATTAGTCATTAGCCGTTCAGATAATCGCGGCAAAATTGTTGCTATCTATATGGTTGTGTTATACCTTGGTCAGGCTTTAAGTCAAAGCTTAGTTGCTACTGTTGAAGTTAGTTCGATCATGCCTTTTATCTTAATTGGTATAACCAGTTCTCTCTCAGTGATCCCTTTGGCGATGACAAATATAGCATCACCGCGCTTAGAAGAACCTACTACATTAAATTTAGTTAAAATGATTAAGGCTACTACTTCAGGAGTGTTAGCGTGTTTTACCTCGGGATTAGTTTTGGGCCCTATTTATGGTCTGTTACCGTTATATCTTATAGATAGAACTAAAGAACAAGATAGCGTTGGTTTGTTCATGTTCTTAGTTATATTCGGTGGAATGCTGCTCCAATACCCTGTGGGTAAGATTTCAGATTACTTAGAGCGTCGCTTAGTTTTGTTATCTTTGTCGATTCTAGCAGGTGTTTCTTCGTTATGTATTATGCTTAGCGTGAATTACTATTGGTTATTAGGTTTTTTAGTTTTTATTTTTGGTGGGTTAACTTTTACTTTATATCCTGTCAGTATAAGCCACTCTTGTGATTCTTTGGAGCATAAAGATATTACTTCAGGAACCCAGGCTTTATTATTATTTTACAGTATTGGTGCTGTAATTGGCCCTCTTCTTGCCCCTTTATTTATGAAAGTGTTTGGCTCCGATGGGTTATTTATTTATTTTATTATGTTATTTTCTGTACTAACTATACTGTTGTGCTGGCGTAAGACAATTAAAGCTAATGTGCCACAAGAAGAGCATTTTTTCCCTATTCCAACCACTACTCCGGTGATGTCTGAGATCGATCCTCGAGCAGAAAATATAAACTGATATATACTATAATATAGTATCGATAAATAATTTTATAATTTAATGCTATATATTAAAAAAGATTAAAAAATGATCCAAGATAAATTAATAACTCATAATAATTCTATTAGTTTTGAATTACAAACTTACATTAATAACTTAAAAAATAACCTACAAAAATCTGAAAAGTTATCTTTTGAAATACCTAAAATGCTTGAGCTCTTAAAACAATTGAGTGAATTTGAGCTCGGTAGGTTTCTTTTGATCAATAAAGGCCTTAATGGTTTTTGGATCTCTTCTATTATTAATAATAAAGCCCCGGCTGAATCTTTGCATCCATTAGAAAATTGGGTACTCAATAAATCTCCAGCCATGATATCTACACGAGAAAGATTTCATATTTTTCGTAGAGAAACACAAAAATTATTATTTGATAATATGAGTTTAGCTTCGATTCCTTGTGGCCTGATGGATGATTTGCTATCTTTAGATTATTCAGTAGTAAAAAATATAAGTTTATACGGCATAGATCTGGATTCAGAGTCTTTAAGTTTGGCTGAAAGAAACATTGCTAACTACAATGTAAATAAACAAGTAAAAATAAAATTCTTACTTAAAAATGCATGGAATTTGGAATTATTTGATAAATTTGATGTTATTACATCAAATGGTCTCAACGTTTATGAGCATGATGACAATAAAACTACAGAACTTTATAATCAGTTTTACCTAGCATTAAAGCCAGGTGGATCTCTTATAACTAGTTTCTTAGTTCCTCCTCAAGGCTATACTTCTAAAATAGATTTAGCTGATCTTAAACTCCAAAGAGCAATTTTTGGGGAGATTATCAAAGTCAATTGGCAAGCATTTAGATCTCAAGAGTTAACACAAAATCAATTAGAAAAAGTTGGTTTTAAAGATATTCAATAT
>JAGOUU010000109.1 GCA_018061105.1 Gammaproteobacteria bacterium | reverse complement strand
TATTAAAATCTAACGGACTAAATAATAAGCCTAATATACCCAATATAATAGCAAAAAAATAATTAACGAAAGCTCCTAGAGCTTTTATATCTAATATATCTAGACTCGACATCAATGACTCTAGCCTATCCACAAATACTAACGATAGATCAAACCCTGCAAAAAGATCTTATTTTAATCCAACAAACTATTGCTAAGCTTTTAGAGCCTGTGATTGCTAGCATTAAAACTGATACTAAAACTCATCTTCAATCCAAAATTTTGTCTAAGTTTTCTCTTAAGCTATCACGTAGCAATATTTTACTATCCCTATTAGATAAATTAAATAAATTAGATAAATCAGCTAAATATCAGGCTACTAAAAACAATGCTACTATTTATTGCGTAATCATTGAACTGTTAAACTTAGCGACAAAAATTCATAATATTATTACTGACGAGCATACAACTAATAGTAAAATTACTAAAATTAGTGTGCCCCAAGCTATTTTATTTGGCGATCTTATCTTTACAATTGCATTTGAACAAATAGCTGAAATAAATAATCTAGAAGTTATACAGATTTTTTTTAATTCTGCGAAGACCATGGTACTTAACGAAGCGAAATTAAGCGCTTTTCAACCACATCACAAACATGATCTTGACATTGTTCATCTGATAGCAATCACAGAAGACAAATACTGGCCGTTGTATAATCAAATTCTTTATTTATTAGGTTTAACTCAAAATAATAAAATTATATTATTATTAAAACAAATTAATAAAGTTTCTACTCTTAATAAAATTATAAACCAAGAGATTATTTTTAATAATCAGATTACCCAAGAAATTTATTTTAGCTCAAGAAAAAACATTTACTTAGCCAAGTTGACAGAAATTTTAAAACTCACAAAACAAAATTTAAAAAATGAAAAATTTATTTATAATATTTTTGAATAGCATTTTTATCAATAATTTTGTTTTAGCAAAATTCTTAGGCTTGTGCCCAATTTTCGGTGTTTCAAAACAAGTTAAATCTGCTTTAGGCTTAAGTCTAGCTACTGTAATAATTTTAGTCTTAAGCTGTACAATAAGCTATTTAATTTATTACAGTATTCTAGTCCCTTTACATTTACAATGGCTAGAAATTATTATATTTATATTTGTCATTGCCTGTTTGGTCCAAGCCTGTGAAATTATTATCAAAGCCAAGAGCCCCCTACTTCAACGCAATTTGGGCATCTATTTACCGCTTATTACGACCAATTGCTCTGTCCTGGGCTTAGCATTATTGAATATTCGCGAGAATAATAATCTAATAGAAACTATAATTTATTCTATTGGCTCAGGTTGTGGTTTTGCATTAGTACTTATAGCATTTAGTGCGATTCGAGAACAATTGCAAGTGGCAGATATCCCAAAACCATTCGAAGGCGGTAGTATCGCTATGATTACAATGGGCCTAATAGCATTAGGTTTTATGGGATTTAGTGGATTTAATTTTTAAGAACTTAAGGTGTTAGATACTATCACACGTGAAGACTAACACCTTTGTTTTTTACAAACGTATGCTGTTAACTGCTTTGGGGGTGGACAAAATTTCCCACTCACTGCCAGAATTACCAGCAGTGCCCGCACCAAGAGAAACTAATGTAAGATTGATGTAAGATTGATGACTCGTGTTATATATTAGGATATAATCACCTCATGGCTATTATCCCAATATTTTTGCTCATTTCTTTTTTAAGCTATGGTTTATTATGGCTTAAAAAATTATATATCAGCAATGATGATCCCATTATAGATAAAATAAACAGCTACTTACCCCAAACCCAATGTGGTCAATGTAGCTATCCTGGCTGCCGTCCCTATGCTACAGCAATTAGTAAATCTGAAACTGATATAAACCGATGCCCTCCTGGTGGCCAAACCACTATAGACAACTTAGCCAGCTTATTAAATATACCGTCAAAATTTTTAGCTGAAGATCTTCCTATAACTATAGAAAACCCCATTGTCGCTAAAATAAACGAAACAGAATGTATCGGTTGTCTCTTGTGTATTAAAGCCTGCCCTGTCGACGCTATCGTAGGCGCAAATAAGTTAATGCATACAGTTATTACTGATCAATGCACTGGTTGTGAATTGTGTATAGCACCCTGCCCGATGAGTTGCATTACTATGGTCGATAAATCATTACCTCTGAAATATTTTTATAAATAATGAGTATATCTGAATTAAAAAAACTACCTATTGAAATAGATCGTGTCGTTCTGCCTTTGGAAACACACTACACGACACCAGGAGATTTACTATACGAGCCTAAAACACAAGTTTCTATAGGCCAAGCGTTAACTAAATTTAGCTCGACAAGCATTACACTGCATAGTCCTATCAATGGCATTATTAATAATATAAATAATTATCCAACACTACAGTCTCTTGGCCAATTAAATAGCAATTTGAAAATACCTAGTATAGAGATTACTAAGTTTGACCAAGATCATAACTCAATTGATAAGAATAACAAAAATAATAAACCCCATACTGATTTCTTAAACACATTGAATAAATATGGCATCGTTGGTCTCGGTGGCGCTGGCTTTCCAACTAGCAACAAATTAAATTCATTAATTAACATGATTATTGTTAACTGCATGGAATGTGAATCACCTATTACATCAGATAATGGGTTAATTATTAACTATAGTAAAAATATTATTTCTGGCTTAATAATTTTAAATAACATATTAAAACCAAAAAAAATTATTATAGCTATAAAAAAAGATATGCAATTAGCTATAACTAATTTGCAGGAAGCCCTTAGTCAGTTTAATTTTAGTAATGCTAGTAATACTAGCAATAATATTTCTATCGAAATTTTTGACAGCAATTATGGCTATCCGAATGGCTATAGCAAGTCCCTAATCAAATTAGTTACAAAACAAAAAATAGCAAGCCATGCTCACAGCAGTGATCATGGCATAGTCTGTTTAAATGTTGCAACAGTTTATGCTATCGAACAAGCAATAAATTTTAACACCCCCCTAATAGAACGAGTTGTTACGATTACGGGTGATCTAATTAATAATCCCGGTAATTATTTATTGCCTATAGGCACGCCCATAGGTACCATTTTAAATGCTTTTTCTGTAAAGTATTTAAATAATCTAGATATTAATTTAAATATTAAAATTGGCGGCGATTACATGGGCTATGAGTTATTTAATTCTAATAACCCCATACATTTAGAAAATAGAGATTATTTAAATTAGATAGCTATCGATAAAACAACTCAGGCGATACAAATAAATAGCTTTTCCGAACATTCTACTTTTAAATCTTATAACCCTTGTATAAAATGCGGATTCTGTG
>JAGOUU010000108.1 GCA_018061105.1 Gammaproteobacteria bacterium | reverse complement strand
CCTGGAAATTTCCACCAACGTCACCATTTAAAATTTCTTGACCTACTATTGGCCAAACAACCTGCGAACTTTGTTTAATTCCAATTGGGTCATTTAACCAAGCAGAATAATTAGAGAAATATGCACCGTGGAAATGCATACCACTAATCCATAAGAAGATAATTGCTAATTGACCGAAGTGAGCACTAAATATTTTACGAGAAACTTCTTCTAAAGAACTTGTTTGACTATCAAAATCATGCGCATCTGCATGCAAGTTCCAAATCCATGTAGTCGTTTTTGGACCTTTAGCTAAAGTTCTCGAAAAATGTCCCGGTTGTGCCCATTTCGCAAAACTAGTTTCTACAGCGTCTTTTTCAACAAAAACTTGTACGTTTTTCGTGCGACGCTCGCTTGAGCTTATTGCCATTGAGTTTCTCCTATAGGGAGACGATATTCTATGAAACTCTCATAATACGAAAAAAATAATTATTACTATTTATTAAATATGAGTTTTCAACTTATAATTATAATAACTTTTTATACATTTTTAATATTTTTTCGCTAGATTTTCTATTAACCGTAATAATAGGCTAATCTATATTTAAATTTTTTCAGTTATTGTTGGAACAATTTTTTTTTTAAACTTAACTATCATTTTTTAAATAAATTGTAGTATAATATTTATTAAACCTATTAAAATTAATATAACAGTGGGGAAATTTTTATGTCTGAAGTTGTCACTAAAGTCACAAAAATCGTAGCTGAACAATTACAAGTTGACGAAAGTAAAGTTGTTCCAGAAGCAAGCTTTACTACTGAATTAGGAGCTGATTCTTTAGATATTGTAGAGTTAGTCATGGCCTTCGAAGAAAGTTTTAATATCGAAATTGATGATGACAGTGCTGGAAACATTCAAACTGTTAAAGATGCTATCGATTATATTGAAAACAAAATAGCAAAATAATTATTAAAAAAACATAACTTCTATAAGTTATGTTTTTTTAATAATTATTTTTCTTATTGTTTTAGATAATTAAAAAAACATTTCCTAAAATTAAATATTGACCTTAACGTCTTATAACAGTATCATTGTTCATGCGTTATAGCAGGGTTGAATATGTATTTAATTTCGGGATATAGCTCAGCTTGGTAGAGTACCTGCTTTGGGAGCAGGGTGTCGTAGGTTCGAATCCTACTATCCCGAATGGGGGCACCCAGGGTAAATAAATGTATGAAATTAACTTTAACTATTAAATTTTATGTACGTAGACATACCAGTATATATACATGAGTTACCAGCCAGTGTTCCACTAGATCAAGCTTTAGATCGAGGTATGGCCTATTTATCCCACGAACTTCCGCGGATGAAGAATTGGGTAGACGTACTGTTACCACCACCAAGATCTTATTTTAATTCCCATATATTTTTATTAAACTCAGGCAAGGATGCTTTCATTGGTTTCATTGTTAGTCAGCAAGCTACTTTTATACCAGATATACTATCAGAGGCTATTCAAATTTATGGAGGCGTTAACGGACCTGATGATACTTTAAATTTAGTAATTTTTCAACGTTGGGTATATGACTTTGTTCATATGTTTATGTCCCTTTGTGGTTTTCGTCTATTATTTAGTTTGATACTTATTATTAATCCATATACATTTCCTTGGATTCTTATAATAACCTCAACAGATTGGTTTCTAGATTCTTTATCTGGTTTAATGCCAGTTTTTATTGGAGTAGACTTTAGTGGAATTCTAGGTTTAAATATATTAGCAGCAGTAGCAGATTACATAAAAAAAATAGTTTTTACAATGCCATATCTTCCAAGTGAAGCCATTAAAGAAACTATTGGCTCACATAATGTTTATAGATTTAGTGGAATACCACAATTATGGAAAGAACATGGTATTCCAGATCAATTAAGAGAGGAATGGTACAAAGAAAGGCCGGAAATTATTGAACATTTCTTTAAATACTATAATGATGTTAATATAGATTTTCTACCTTCAAGAGTTTTGCAAGAATTTTATAAAGCACAAACGGCAGGATCAAATTTAACGACTCAAGTTATAGATATATTACCTAATAATAATATTTCGGATTTATCATATATAAATATAAGTGAGTTTACTAATTTGTTAGATTTAGAAAGATTCTTTTAACATAACCCACAAATTTAAACAATTAAATTATTATTATAAATAGTTATTAATTTACTGTTTATAATAATATACTTTTTTATAAATATTTACTTATTTTAAATAATTTAGCTTTTTTTATGGTAAAAAATATTATTAGCAGTTTGATACCATATTACTAATAACAACAAACTAAAAAGAAACAAAAATTAAATTTAAGGACATTTTAAGAGAGTTTGATCCTGGCTCAGGATGAACGCTGGCGGTATGCCTAACACATGCAAGTCGTACGAGAGTTTTTAACTCAAGTGGCGGACGGGTGAGTAACACGTGAGAATTTACCTTTAGGAGGGGGACAACAATTGGAAACGATTGCTAATACCCCATATGCTCTAGAGTGAAACGGATTTTTCCGCCTAAAGAAAAGCTCGCGGCTGATTAGCTTGTTGGTAAGGTAATGGCTTACCAAGGCGACGATCAGTATCTGGTTTGAGAGGACGATCAGACACACTGGAACTGAGACACGGTCCAGACTCCTACGGGAGGCAGCAGTGGGGAATTTTCCGCAATGGGCGAAAGCCTGACGGAGCAATACCGCGTGAGGGAAGACGGCCTATGGGTTGTAAACCTCTTTTTTCAGGGAGGAACAAAATGACGTGTACCTGAAGAATAAGCATCGGCTAACTCCGTGCCAGCAGCCGCGGTAAGACGGAGGATGCAAGTGTTATCCGGAATCACTGGGCGTAAAGCGTCTGTAGGTGGTTTGTTAAGTCAACTGTTAAATCTTGAGGCTCAACTTCAAATCAGCAGTCGAAACTATCAGACTAGAGTATAGTAGGGGTAAAGGGAATTTCCAGTGGAGCGGTGAAATGCGTAGATATTGGAAAGAACACCGATGGCGAAGGCACTTTACTGGGCTATTACTAACACTCAGAGACGAAAGCTAGGGTAGCAAATGGGATTAGATACCCCAGTAGTCCTAGCTGTAAACAATGGATACTAGATGTTGAACAGATCGACCTGTGCAGTATTAAAGCTAACGCGTTAAGTATCCCGCCTGGGAAGTATGCTCGCAAGAGTGAAACTCAAAGGAATTGACGGGGGCCCGCACAAGCGGTGGAGCATGTGGTTTAATTCGATGCAACGCGAAGAACCTTACCAGGGTTTGACATGATACGAATTTCTTTGAAAGAAGAAAGTGCCGTTTGGAACGTATACACAGGTGGTGCATGGCTGTCGTCAGCTCGTGTCGTGAGATGTTGGG
>JAGOUU010000044.1 GCA_018061105.1 Gammaproteobacteria bacterium | reverse complement strand
TTTTATTATCGCTAGTTTAACAAATTTTTATTTTCGTTTTTGTGATCTTTTAACCTTTTTTAGCTAGATCTTTTTCTTAAATTTCAAATAAATTTAGTTGGCTAGTATGAGTTTTGCGTAAGTCCTGTGAATATTAAAGATAAATTAAAGATAAATTTTTTATTTTTTATAACACACAGTGAATCAATATTTTAAGTTAAATAATTATTAAAAATCCAAAACTAGGTGATATAATCAAATTTACGCAAAAAAAATGAGTTAATAATATAAGTATGACTTCTGATTTAATCAAGACTAGGTTTGCACCTAGTCCTACCGGTGAGATGCACTTTGGTAATGTTCGCACTGCTTTATTTAATGTATTGGCTGCTATAAAGGAAAAAGGGACGTTTTTGTTACGTCTAGAAGATACAGATGAAGAGCGCTCTAGCACAGATTTTGAGAAATTGCTTTATAGTGATTTAAAATGGTTGGGTTTAGACTGGCAAGAGGGGCCTGATCCTGATTCTAATAATCAAAATAACCAAAATAATCAGAGTGTTAGTGGGAGTCTGGGTGAGAACGGGCCATATAGGCAATCTGATCGTAAAGAGCTATATAAAAGCTTTTACCAGAAATTACTGGATGACAATAAGGCTTATTACTGTTTTTGTTCTGAAGAGCAATTAGCATTAAGCCGTAAAATTTTACGCTCACAGCACTTACCACCTAGATATACTGGCACTTGTAGTAATTTATCTAAAGATGAAGTAGCTAAAAAAATTGCTGATGGGCTGAAGCCAGCTGTGAGATTCAGAATTCCTAAAGATGAGGCTATTATTTTTAATGATTTAGTTAAAGGCCCGCAAAGTTTTCAAAGTAATGATATTGGTGACTTTATTATTATTCGAGCTTGTGGCACTTCTTCTTTTATGTTTTGCAATGCTATAGATGATGCTCTCATGGGGGTGACGCATGCTATTAGAGGTGAGGATCACTTGACGAATACGCCTAGACAATTGATGATTCTAAAGGCCCTGGGATTACGAAACCCGGAATATGGGCATATTTCTTTAATAATTGGTCATGATGGTAGTCCGTTATCTAAAAGAAACGGTAGTAAAAGCGTCAAAGCCCTAAGAGAGCAGGGTTATCTACCACAGGCTATTATAAATTACTTGGCTAGGCTAGGGCATCAGTATGAAGCTTTAAAATTTAGTGAGTTAGATGGGCTAGGTAAAAACTTTTCTTTTATGGCTTTAAGTAAGTCTCCCGCTCATTATGATGAACAGCATTTAAATTATTGGCAAAAAGAAGCTGTAATTAATATTTATCCTAAAGAGTTTCAACAGTGGTTAGCTGATAATAGTTGTTTAAAGCTATGCCCGGAAGAGAAAGTTTCGGCTTTTGTTAAGTTAATGCAAGAAAACATTAGTTTTCCGAAAGAGGCTTTATTATGGGCAGAAATTTTATTTACTGATGATAGAAAATATACTGATGAACAGATAAATCTATTTAAAGAAACTGGTAAAGAGTTTTTTATTACAGCGGCACAAAATATAGAAAAATTCGATCTAAAAGAATTAATTAATTATTTGAAAAATGAATTTAATTTATCAGGTAAAAAATTATTTATGCCGGTTAGAGCTAGCTTGACTATGGTTGATCATGGGCCAGAATTAGTAAATTTAGTTGATCTTATAGGTGTTGATCGGGCCAAATCTAGATTTGAACAAGTTGTAGAATTAATAAGGTAAAGTGTGCTAAAAATTTACGATAGCTTGAGTCGAGAAAAAAAGGAATTTGTTCCCGTAGATCCCAGTCGAAAAAAAGTGACCATGTATGTGTGTGGCGTGACCGTGTATGATTACTGTCATATCGGCCATGCTAGGACTTATGTGGCGTTTGATATGATTTACCGCTATTTAAGCTTTATTGGCTATAAAGTCAATTATGTGCGTAATATTACTGATATAGACGATAAAATTATTAAACGGGCGCAAGAGCGTAAAGAGCCTACTGATGTTTTAGCCCAGCAATTTATTGATATAATGCATGAAGATTTTAAAAGTTTGGGTTTGAAGCCTCCTAAGTCTGAGCCTAAAGCTACTGAGACTATAGATGAGATTATTAGTTTTATAGAAAATTTGATTGTTAAAAAATATGCTTATATTGGGACAAACGGCGATGTCTATTTTGCAGTAAAAGACTATAAAGACTATGGGCAGTTAGCACAGCAGTCTCTTGATAGTTTATTATCTGGTGCTAGAGTTGAAAAAAATGAGGCTAAACGTGATCCCTTAGATTTTGTCTTATGGAAAATGGCGAAAAAAAATGAGCCTTATTGGGATTCTCCGTGGGGCGCTGGTCGGCCAGGTTGGCATATTGAGTGCTCGGCTATGTCACATAAAATGTTGGGTGAGACTATTGATATCCATGGGGGTGGGTTTGATTTAAAGTTTCCGCACCATGAGAACGAGCGAGCCCAATCAGAGGCTAGAAATAATAAGAAATTCGTTAATTATTGGTTACATGCTGGTTTTTTACAAATTGATAATGAAAAAATGTCAAAGTCATTGAAAAACTTTTTGACTATCCGGGAGGCTTTAAACACATTCCCAGCAGAATTATTACGTTGTTTTCTTGTGATGAGTCAGTATAGAAGCGAAATCAATTATTCTGATTATTCGGTGAATCAAACGAAAAAAGCTTTAGATAGATTATATAATGCTATTCGGGATATAAACTTAGTAAAAGTTGATTTAGATAATTTAGATTCGGCTGATCCCATAATAAAAAAATATTTCGCTAGTTTTAATCGAGCTATGGAAGATGACTTTAATACCCCAGAGGCTTTTGCAATCATGTTTGATATGGCTCGTGAAATTAACAAGCTTGAAAGTACAGATAAAAATAAAGCTGGTGAATTGGGTTTTTTATTGAAAAAATTTGGCAAAATATTTGGTATATTACAACAAGATCCAGAAGAATATCTTAAAGCTGATAGTAATGTTAATCAAGATTTAACAACCCAGGCGCTTTCAGTAGCTGAAATTGAGGGTTTAATTCGCCAACGTGAACAGGCTAGACTGAATAAAGAATACAAGAAATCTGATGAAATACGTAATCAGCTTTTAGAAAATGGGATTATATTAGAAGATAATGCGCATGGGACTAAGTGGCGTCGCACTTGTTCATTTTGATACATAATATAGGGAAGTACCAGTGCCTAAATTAATTCTCTTTGCTAATAATAATATTATTTTAACTAATAAAAATGAGTTTATCGATTTTACTGATCTTAATAATCTAGATAATTTTTCGCCTGAAATAGCAAACCTACAGCTAATTGATTTAAACTTTGATGATCAATATGTTGCTCTTGAATTGCCTGAAGAGCATTTTACTGCTTTAAATCATCTTAAAATAACGTCGTTACGATCTATCTTATTAGATTCTGGTCATAACAATGAGTTAGAGCGTATTAAATTAATAACTCGGGCACGGCAATTAGTTTATTGGGCTAATGATCATAAGTTTTGTGGCCGCTGTGGAGCGATGACTGTCTTGGTTGAAAGAGAGCACGCTAAAGAATGTAAAAATTGTGGTCTCATTAGTTATCCTAGAATTTCACCCTGTGTATTGGGTGCAGTTATTAAAAATAATGAGATTTTGCTTGGGCGCTCTGCCTATTTTCCGCCCGGAGTTTACAGCTTATTGGCCGGATTTGTCGAAGTAGGGGAGTCCGCAGAAGAGACTGTTATTCGAGAGATCTATGAAGAGTCTAGAATAGAAGTAACTAATTTGAGGTATTTTGGCAGCCAGCCTTGGCCATTCCCTCATTCGTTGATGCTAGCCTATATAGCAGACTATAAATCTGGTGAGATAATAATTGATAAAAATGAACTTGAAGATGTAAGATGGTTTAATCTTAAAAATTTAAGAACATGTCCAGATTTATTGCCTGCAAAAGGTAGTTTATCTCGGATGTTATTAGATTATTTAATTTTTTAGTTTAATTTTTATATCAGGATAACTGCTAATTTTCTAATAGCGACAATTTATAGCACTCTATAGTATTTTCTAATAGCATCGCAATGGTCATTGGGCCTACGCCACCAGGGACGGGTGTAATATTTTTAGCAACTTTTTTTGCTTGCTCAAAGTCTACGTCGCCAGATAAAGAGCCGTTAGCTAGTTTGGTTATGCCTATGTCTATTACTGTAGCTCCTGGTTTAATATAATCAGCAGGGATAAGATTAGGTATCCCTACTGCAGTACATAGGATATCAGCATTGAGACAATGCTGTTTTAAATCGGTTGTAAATTTATGACAAATGGTTACTGTTCCACCAGCAATAAGCATTTCTAGTGCTAACGGCCGTCCGACTATATTAGATGCGCCAACTACGGTTATATTTTTAGATTTAATAGGAATATTATAATGATTAAGTAATTTTATTATGCCCTTAGGAGTACAAGGCCTAATTCTAGGTAGCCTTAGTGCCAGCAGGCCAAAATTATAAGGATTAAAACCATCGACGTCTTTTTTAGCATCTATAGTAGAAAGTATAAGGCTATTTATTTTTTCGTTAGACAAATGTTTAGGTAGAGGCAATTGTAATAATATGCCATGAATCTCATTATGATTATTTAATCTGGCAATTAAGTCTAATATTTGTTGTTCAGTTGATTCTTCGGGAAGATAATATTCATGAGCATTAATGCCAACGTTTTGACAGGCTATTTTTTTATTTCTTACATAAATCTCAGAGGCAGGATCGGTCCCCACGAGAATAACTGCTAAAGTGATTTTATGTTTTAAATTATTATCAATTATATAATTTTTAATTTCATTTTGGTAATTAGCTGCAACTAGCTTTCCATCAAGAATATTTGCGGTCATTATATATAGCTCCTAAGCTCCTAGTTGGAAACTAAATTTTAGCATAATTTTAACATAATACCTGTGTGATATAAATGGCGAGATAAATGTTGAATACTTGTCGGAACTTATTATAATGGCTTATTACCAGTATAATAGGGACGAAATATGGAAAAAGTTTGGTTAAAAAGTTATCCAGCATGGGTAAAACCTGAGGTTAATACACAGGAGTATAGTTCACTTTTAAATCTGTTATTAACTAGTTGTGAGAACTATAAAGACTGTCCAGCCTATGAATGCTTTGGTGTAAAAATTACGTATGGACAGTGGCAGAAACAAGCTGAAGCATTCGCTGCCTATTTACAACATGCGCTAGGAATGGTCAAGGGCGAAAAAATTGCCCTTATGATGCCAAATTTATTACAATATCCGATAGCTCTAATGGGAGCGTTCATGGCCGGGTTAGTGGTCGTTAATGTTAACCCACTATATACTGCAAGAGAATTACGGCACCAATTAAAAGACTCTGAAGCCACAGCTATAGTCATTGTTGAAAATTTTGCGCATGTTCTAAAAGAAGTTTATTCTGAGACCAAATTAAAACATATTATTGTAACTAAAATGGGTGACTGTTTAGGTTTTCTGAAGGGCAGTATCGTTAATTTGGTAGTAAAACATGTCAAAAAAATGGTACCAAACTGGGAGATTCCAGGAGCTATTTTTTTTAAGACAAGCTTATCTATAGGAGCGGATTTGCCTCATAAAAAAATAGATTTGGATCTAAAAGATATTGCTTTTTTGCAGTATACGGGGGGGACTACTGGTGTTGCAAAAGGTGCTATTTTAACGCATGGCAATATGGTAGCAAATGTATGTCAAGCCAAAGCCTGGATTGGGCATGATGTTAGTTTAGGCAAAGAAGTTATTATAACAGCGTTGCCGTTGTATCATATCTTTTCTTTGACGGCGAATTGTTTAACTTTTGCGTGTATGGGTGGGTTAAATGTTTTGATCACTAATCCTCGTGATATGCCAGGTTTTGTTAAGATGCTAAAAAAAATAGATTTTACTGTGATCACTGGTGTCAATACTTTGTTTAACGGTATGTTAAACAATCCAGATTTTAAAAAGCTTAATTTTAAAAATCTTAAGTTTACATTAGGTGGTGGCACTGCTGTTCAATCTAGTGTTGCTACAAAATGGCACGAAGTCACTGGTGTGCCATTATTAGAAGCCTATGGTCTAACTGAAACGTCTCCAGCAGTTTGTATTAATCCGTTAACGCTAAAAAAATATAATGGCAGTATTGGCCTGCCAATTAGTAATACAAATATAAAACTGTTGGATGAAAATAATAATGAAGTTAGTTTTGGTGAACCAGGTGAGCTATGCGTTTATGGCCCACAAGTAACTATTGGTTATTGGCAACAGCCAGAAGAAACCAAAAAGGTTTTTACTGCGGATGGCGGGTTGCGTACGGGTGATATAGCGACAATTGATGAACAAGGGTTTGTTAAAATTGTTGATCGTAAAAAAGATATGATACTTGTGTCTGGATTTAATGTTTATCCTACTGAGATTGAGGAAGTTGTAGCTTCGCACAAAGGTGTCTTAGAGGTTGCTGCAGTGGGAGTGCCTAGTGAAAATGCTGGAGAAATGGTTAAAATATTTGTAGTGAAAAAAGATCTTACTTTGACGGCAGAAGAATTATTGGAATACTGTAGAAAAAACCTCACGCCATATAAAGTACCAAAGGTTGTTGAATTTAGAAATGAATTACCTAAAACGAATGTGGGTAAAATTCTAAGAAGGATGTTGAAAGAAGAATAGCCGAAGTATTGAAGTCGGGGAGATTTAGTGGTTGTGCTGCTCTTTCGTGTGCTCGATCATTGCATAAGCCGAATGATTATGTATAGATTCAAAATTTTCTGATTCGACTTTATAGGCTGCAATACGATCGTCTTTGTTTAAGCAAGCTGCTATGTCTCGCACCATGTCTTCAACAAATTTGGGATTATCATACGCTTTTTCAGTAACATATTTTTCATCTGGGCGTTTTAATAAACCGTACAGTTCACAAGACGCTTGTTTTTCGACTAATTCTATAAGCTCTTCTATCCAGATAAAGTCAGTAATTAAAGCATTGACAGTCACATGGGAGCGTTGATTATGAGCACCATAATTTGAAATCTTTTTAGAGCAAGGGCATAGGCTGGTAACAGGGACTATTATTTTAACCCACATATTAATTTTATCATCAATAAAATCTGCTATAAAAGCCACGTCGTAATCTAATAGACTTGTTACTTTTGTGACAGGTGCTTGTTTGTTGATAAAATAAGGGAAATGCATTTCAATATGACCAGCTTGTGCTTCTAGTTTATAAGTCATATTTTTTAAAATTTCTTTAAAAGAAGCAACGTTTATTTCACGCTCGTAGTTATTTAAAATTTCCACAAAACGGGACATATGAGTGCCTTTAAAATTATGGGGTAAATTTACCGTCATAATAAAATTAGCAATAGTATGTTGATTGCCGCCACTGCGATCTCGAATAATAATAGGGTGCTTAATGTTTTTTATACCGACTTTATTAATAGGCAATTGTCGCAGATCGGCAAAGTTTTGAACATCAGCAATTGGTTCTTTTTTATGTTTATTTATATTTTCAGGGACAGTATCAGTATAGATCATATGGGTATTATTAATTAGGCTGGTATTTTACATAATTATGATCAGTTTCCCAGATTGTTATTGACTCTAGGGTAACTCGGTTATTATTTATGTCCGTTGCCATTTTTTGATATAACCATGCAGCAACATTTTCGGCTGTTGGATTGAGTGTTTTATCAAATGGCGGAATATTATTTAAAAATTGATGGTCAATTATACTGATATATTTATTGGCTATATTTTGAATAACGACATAATCCAAAACCATGCCTAAGTGATCTAATTGATTAGCACTTACTTCTATTATAACTTTGTAATTATGGCCGTGCAGGCGCTCGCAAGCTTCAGGGTAATCCCGTAAGATATGAGCAGCGCTAAAATAGCATATTTGGTTAACTGTGTATTTTGCCATTTTAAAAAAATCAAAATTTTGGTAAGTGATTATATCAATAAGCCTAGAGTATTGCTAGCATTTTGGTTTGTCTGTTGCAACCCTTTGAATTATAGTAAATATTACTTTATAAAGCATAGAATCAGGGGGTACAGAGAGCTGTTTTAAGATATCTTGAGATTGTAAAATAAGCTGATCTAAAATTTGTTGGGCCTTTGGGAGGCTTAAAATTGCTACATAGCATGGGTTATTCTGGGTGTTAGGATAGTCTTGAATATCATCTTGGATTTGATAAATTAGCCCTAACGTATTACCAAGCTTGGCTATTAATTCCAATTGGTTATTATCACAATGAGATAATATAGCCCCTATATTAAGGGCACAAGAAATTAACTTACCTGTTTTATGCAGATGGATTTTATTTAATAAGTTGATATTAATATTTTTTTGATTTTCTGGGCTGTTTAATTCTAAGCTTTGCCCCCCAACCATGCCTTGTTGCCCAGCGGCCTGGCTGAGCAAAGCAATTATTTTAAGCTGTAGTTCAGAATCATAAATATTATTTGATAGTAAATTAAAAGCCATAGTCTGTAGGCAATCACCAACTAAAATGGCCGTAGCTTCGTTAAATTTTTTATGGCAGCTTAATTGGCCTCTTCTATAATCGTCGTTATCCATGGCTGGCAAATCATCATGGACTAAAGAATAAATATGAATTAACTCAAGAGCAGTTGCTGAGTTTAAAATTAAATTATTGTTTACAGTGGTTGGCTTTATAAAAAATTCTGCTGTAGCATAAACTAAATTTGGCCGTAGTTTTTTGCCTTTAGTAAATAAGACATAAGTTAATGCTTGTTGCAGGGTAGGGCAGATGGCAGGCTGGGTTTGTAATAACTCAGAAAATTTATTATGAACTAATTGCCCAACAGCTTGCATTTGTTTCTAGCCCTCTGGTTCTAATTTTCGTGATCAGCTAGATTAAAATCTTGAAATTTTTTATCTTGTTCACTTATTAAAATTTGTATCTTCTGCTGGGCATTTTCTAGCATACCGCGGCAATGATTTGTAAGAGCTACTCCAGTTTCAAATGAGCTGATACTCTCTTCTAGAGATAGCTTACCAGATTCCATTTTAGTGATAATCGACTCAAGGTTTTTTAAAGCGCTTTCGAAATCTAGTGATTTATTTTTATCTTCTTGATTTAATTTAACTTTTTTGACCATGTTATAAATATTTTAGATATTATAAATTTTTAAGCTTAAGCTTTCTTCGACCCCAAGTGCGCATTTGGTCTATATAAGAAAACGCAGCAGGTATAACTACTAATGTTAACAAAGTCGAACTGATCAATCCACCAATAATTGCTATACCCATGCTAGTGCGTTGTTTTGAGGCTTCGTTGATGCCTACTGCAACAGGTATCATCCCTGCTATAAGGGCAACAGTAGTCATAAGAATAGGCCGTAATCTCGTGCGTCCGGCTTCAATAATGGCATCATATCTATTATAGCCTTCACGTAACTTTTGATTAGCGTAATCGACTAATAAAATAGAATTTTTAGTTGCTAGTCCTAGCAGCATAATGCAGCCTATCATAGAAAATAAATCTAATGAGTGTTGAGTAATTAATAAGCTAAAAAAAGCTCCGACGACAGCTAATGGAATGACTAGCATAATAGTAATAGGGACAATAAAAGATTCATAAAGACTAGCTAAGACTAAGTAAATAAATAATAGTCCCAATAATAAAGCTATGACCATATTATCTATAAGCTCTTGGAAAGACTCTGATTGCCCCATAAAATCATATTTCATACCAGGCGGTAATTTAATTTCATTAGCAAATAAATCTTTTACGTCTTTGATTACTTGAGCCATGCCGGGGCCCTCTGGATTCGTATCTGCAGAGATCAGAACATAACGTTCTTTATTTTCTCTATTGATTGAAACCGGCCCGGTAGTTGTGTATAAATGCGCAAAAGAAGAAATTTTTAATAATGTATTATTAATATTAGGGATATAAATATTTTCAAAATTATTCGTCAGATCTCGTTGATCTTGTTCTACCCGTACACGGATATCAGTTTCTTTGCCATTTTCTCTTAAGATAGAAGCTATATTGCCATCAATTTGGGTGCGTAGTTCTTGCCCTAAAATTTTACTGGATATACCTAATGATTCTGCTTTTTGATTATCTAATTTAACTTGGACCTCTGGTTTGCCATTACTGCTGCTTATTTCAACACTGGTTAGACCTGGATTATTTTTTAAGCTTTGAAAAACTTTATCGGAGATCTCGTCTAGTTTGACTTGATCCGGGCCGCTAATATTTAAATTAAACGGGCGCATACCTGCTCCAACCATATCTATGTCAGTAATAATAGGAGTAGCATAAGTAAATGGTTTTAATTTTTCTTCAAGCACTTTTTTAACTTGAGTAGTATTGAGTTTGCGTTTATCGCTATCAACTAAAGAGATAAAAAAACTGGCTTTATTTGTTGATCCATCTCGGGTACCGACTATAGTTAAAGCTTGTTCAATTTCTGGAATAGTTAAGATTGTTTTTATAATCTCATGGCTAGTTTTATCCATGGATTCTAGGTTATCACCTGGGGAAAGTTTTATATTTAGTCCAAATTCTCCATGATCTTGGGCAGGTAGAAAAGTTTTGGATAAATAACCTATGCTAATTATACTACTGATAAATAAGATAACACTGCTTATTAAAATTATTGCTGGGCGTTTTAAAGTAAATTGTAGGACTGAGACGTATTTTATTTCTAGCCAATCTTGGAGAATAATAACTGAGTTAAGAAATTTATTGAGACGAGATTTATTATTATTTCTAATTTCTTGTTTAGACTGAATACGACCAGCAAAATAGGTTGATAACATAGGTGCAATAGTTAACGCATCGAATAAACTGATGACCATAGCAAAGCAAATTGTTAAGCCGAATTCTTTAAAGAATTGGCCAACTATGCCGTATAAAAAAGCCACAGGGCCGAAAACAGCCAAAATAGTTAGAGTTGTTCCAATAACGGCCAGTGATACTTCTCTAGTGCCATTAATAGACGCTGCCATCGGAGTAGCACCATGTTCTATATGTCGAAAAATATTTTCCCGGACAACGATTGCATCGTCGATTAATAACCCCACAGCTAAGCTTAGAGCTAATAGAGACATAACGTTAATAGAAAATCCTGCGAGGTTCATTAGGATAAACGCACCTAATAAAGAAGTAGGCAAGGCTAGCCCAGTGATTAAAGTTGAACGTAAACTACCAAGAAAAAAGTAAACGACAATAATAGTTAAAATAATACCTATTAGAATAGTTTCTTTTACATCTCGAATATTAGCACTAATAATTTTGGCATCGTTACGAACAGAAGTAAGCTGTAAACTAGGGTTAATCAGCTGTAATTGCGTGTTTAATTCAGGTAGTTTATTTTTTATTGTTTTAACGACGGATACTATATTGGCTCCTGACTGTCGAAAGATTAAAATAAAGACTGCCGGTTTGCCATTAATATAAGTTTTACTTTGTTCGTCTTTATAGCCTTTATTAACTTCACCTACTTCTGAAACTTTTACTGGGATATCGTTACCAACGAAGTTAACAATAGTATTATTGATATCATTGATAGAATTATATTCCCCTATCGTCCGAAAAATAATTTCTCGGCCATTATTAGAAAATTTGCCAACAGGGATGTTTTCACCAGCAAGCCCTATTTGTTTGGCTACTTGGACAGCTGAAATATTATGAGTTTTTAATTTTTTCCTATCTAGACTGACAATGATTTCTTCATCGCGTCCCCCCATAATTTCTACTAAGCCAACGTTATTGGTTTGCTCAATAGCAGATTTAATTTTCTCATCTGCTATGTCGTACAATCTATTAGTATCCATTTCTCCTGTTAGACCTAAGATCATGATAGGGTTAGAAGCAGGATCAAATATTTGCACTAATGGTTCTTTTGCATCATTAGGCAATTGATTTCTAATATTATTTATTTTATCTCGGGTTTTTTGTTGAGCTTCTTGTATTTTTGTACCTAGGTTAAATTCTAAGATAACTTGGCTTGCGCCCTCTGTGCTGATTGATTTTACTGACTTTATATTGGCTATTGTGCTTACTTCGTCTTCGATAACCTTGGAGATTTGTGTCTCTATCTCGGATGGGGCCGCGCCCGGGTAGGCAGTATAAACGCTCACAATAGGAAACTCGACATCAGGAAACATATTTACAGGCATTTTTTTGATGCTAATATAGCCCACCACAAGAAGCAATGTAACTATACAAGTAATAAAGACGGGTCTTTTGATAGATAATTCAGCTAGAGACATAGGTTATATTATTTTTATGATCCAGGCTATTTTGACAATTCGCTAATTTACTATTTACTAAGCTTTATTATCTTACAGGTATATATAAGTAGCAACAAGTAGCAATTTTAAGTTAAAAAATTAAAAAAATTAAAAAATGTAAGTTAAAAAATAGAGTCTATAATTTAATACATAGCCTTAATCTATAATATGTAATAATATAAGTAAACTAAATAAAAATATGAAAACTAACTTTTTTAGATTAATTTTTTGTCCCTTTTTATTATTATTAATTCTGATCATTAATGGTTGTTCAGTAAACCCTGAGCCATTAACTAAAGAAGAAATTAAAAAAGCTTTACATCAAGACTATACAGAGCGTTACAAAAATACCGAAGTCTTAATTAAACCATTGACTCTTTCAGAAGCTATAGCTCGGGCTATTAAATATAATTTAAGTTACAAACAAAAAATTCAAGAAGCTGCTGTAGGT
>JAGOUU010000107.1 GCA_018061105.1 Gammaproteobacteria bacterium | reverse complement strand
TACCATCAATATTCCCAAAAAAACATACATAATACCATATAATTATAACTATCCGTGCCATTGCAATCGCCTTAAACCCTATATGGTATTATGGCTTGATACTTTGAATTTCCTAAAGATTAAATTATGTATTAGGGGATATATTTTATTAATGTCACGCAGCAGCACCTACCATATTACTAGCAGGAACATAATCATTTTCCCGCCCTAAGGCATCTGCCACAGCTTTGTAAGTTATTTTTCCATGCATAACATTTAGGCCATTGAGTAAATTTGGATCTCGTAACAAAGCTTTTTTATAACCATTGTCAGCAAGGCTTATAATATAAGGCAATGTTGCATTATTTAAGCCAATTGTAGCGGTTCTAGCACAACCACCAGGCATATTAGCAACACAATAATGCACAATTCCATCTTCAACAAAAGTAGGCTCTGCATGCGTCGTAGGACGGCTGGTTTCAAAACATCCGCCTTGATCGATAGAAACGTCGATTAAAACTGATCCACGTCGCATTGTACTTAACATTTGTTTAGTCACTAATTTAGGTGCAGCTGCTCCAGGAACTAAAACAGCACCAATGACTAAATCTGATTTGGCAACATAGAATTCAATATTATGTTTAGTTGCAAATACTGTATTTAATTTTGATCCAAACTGAAAATCTAACTCACGTAGTCTTTTGATAGATTTATCGATAACAGTTACATTAGCTTCCATACCAATAGCCATGCGAATACTATTAGTGCCAACAACACCACCACCTAAAACAACAACTCGTGCAGCAGGAACACCAGGAATTCCGCCAAGTAGCATACCACTACCGCCTTGAGATTTTTCTAAACAATGTGCACCAGCTTGAATTGCCATACGACCTGCCACTTCACTCATTGGTGATAATAGAGGCAATCCACCAAAATCATCTGTTACAGTCTCATAAGCTATAGCAACAGAACCAGACTGAACTAGTAGAGCAGTTTGCATTGGATCGGGAGCTAAATGTAAATAAGTAAATAAAACCTGATCTTCTTTGAGTAATTTACATTCTTGCGGTTGCGGCTCCTTTACTTTAACGATCATATCAGAAGATTTATAAATACTAGCTGCATCATTGCTAATTTGCGCACCAACATCTATATAATGGCAGTCATCAAAACCAACACCGTGACCAGCATCAGCTTCAACGATCACCTTGTGACCGCGGCTAATTAACTCTTGTGCATTTGACGGAGTCAATCCTACTCGGTATTCATTGTTTTTAATTTCTTTAGGAACGCCTATTAACATAATGTCTCCGTTGTATTCTTTTATTCATAAAAAATTCATAATAAATATTAGCCACAGTATATCAAATACTGTTTTTAAAGCTATACGATATATTATATAACTTATAATTTTTGCTTATGCTTGTATTTCATAGATATAAGTATTTATTTTTCTCTCTGAGAACGCTATTATCACTCCATTATTTAACAATAAAGAATTTCGAATGAACGTAGCGCTTTTTGATAAAAAATTAATTACACTATCTGGTTTAGTCCGATCATTTAGCACAACTCATGATCCAAGCTCAGCGCAGGCTTTTCTTATTAGGCATGATTTTAGCAATTTACTTGAACTTTATAAAAAAATTAGAAGACATTTAATTGCTTATAGATGGAAAAAAGAGTCTAAATTACCCGTAATGCCAGACTCCGAATTAACAATGAAAATTGCTAGAGCTAGCTCTGACGGAGCGACTCCTGCTGAAGCTTTAACTCTCGAGCATTATCTTAAAACATTAGCCTGCTTCATAAATAAAGATATAGCTAAAATTGTTTCAGAGCCAACAGTCCCTGAAGATTTAAAAAAAATATTATCCAACAGGGTTTTTATTCCAATAACTTTATTACCACCTAAATACCGTCATACGATTTGTACTGTCATAAACCAGCTAAGAGATTTACCAAGCACTTTTAATGTATCTATTGTTGGTTCTCAAGCTTTATTTGGATTAATAATTACACTCTTAGACAAAGACATAGATCCCCGTAATATTTTTGAGGTAATGAATACAAGAGATTTAGACGTGCGCGTTATTGCTCCTATAGATATTTCTAAAGACGCTTTTGATGACGCTGTATTTAAACTTGGCACTGTAATGAGATCTCTGAGCAGCGCTAGCCCTGAAATACATGCTGGCAGCTACAAGGAAAGCAGATTTTGTACATTTACAAATAGAGAATCAAAATTTGATCTTGTTTTAACCACAGCTAATACTGAAATTTCTAGCGCTTCTTTTGGACTACCTTTATTTGAGTACTCAAGTTGTATGTTTGTTGATTACACTGCATTGCGAAGATTAGCTAAACATGAACTTTATATCTATGAGCTTACTACCTATATCCGAGATTCAAATTTTATTGCACTGGCTTATATAATAAAACAACGACGAATGTTAGAACGATGGGGTTTTGCGCTCTCTTTTGAGCAACAACATGAGTGGGAGAACATACCTGCTAAGTTGATGGATGAAGCTAGGCAAGAATTTAACCGGAAATATGCAGCAACAGCTATTGACTGGGTAATAGGATCTGTAGCTGCAACAGTGACACCAACAAGATATGATGAAAAACATTTCCCTTCTCTACCTGATGCAGGCTCTGCAGCTTCTCCAGCATCTAGGGTATTACATACTACAGCGTGGAAAAAACCATTGCTTCTAGCACCCCCACCTGCTATAGAGAAATCTAAACGATCATCTGCTCTTGCATTTCACGTATGTGATTAGAGATTAATTAATGATCTTTATCTTTGTTATTTATATCTGGATTTGAAGCAACAATTTTTAGATTAGGGCGAGTAGTTTTACTTTGAATTTTTTTTACTTTACTAGGTTTACTAGGTAACTGATTGTCATTTTTATTACCCATTTGAGGACTCTGAGCTTCATGAGAATGATCGTAAGCTTCTTCTGCAAATACCATACCTTTTCTGTTTTCTTCTGCATAAATAGCCGTGATAGACATAATAGGTAAATAGATATCTCTACTAATACTAGAAAACCTAGCAGCAAAGGCTATGTAATGATTTTTCATTTCCATGCCATGAATTGATTCTGGAGCAATAGATAAAATAATCTGACCGTCTTCCACATGTTCTCTTGGAACAACAACACCCTTATAATTAGCATCGATAACAATATGAGGTGTCATATTGTTATCTAAAATCCAATTATAAAGTGCTCTTAAAAGATAAGGTCTACTTGGCGTCATATTATTATTTGTTTGTTTTTATTTATAGTTTTTTATAGTCTTATATTTAATCTACTGTAAATTCAGACGGCTCAGACTCTTTTAAAAAAGTAAAGGCACGTTCAGCTTGTGTAAGACTAGCTTGGAATGATTCACGTTCAAATACACGTTTTGCATACGACT
>JAGOUU010000106.1 GCA_018061105.1 Gammaproteobacteria bacterium | reverse complement strand
CTGTATGGCAAGCCTAATTCGCGACATGCAGCATTAATACGCACAATCCACAAATTTCTAAATTGCCGTTTTCTTTGACGCCTATCCCGATAGCATATTGCCCGGCTTTCATTACCGCTTCTTTAGCCACCCGGTAAACATTACCACGGCGACCACGGTACCCCTTGGCTAAATCTAATATTTTTTTATGTCTTCTTTTAGCAATTACACCACGTTTTACTCTTGTCATAGTTATATCCTTCCTTATGCGTATGGCATCATAGATTTGACACTTGGCACATCACTTGGATTAACCATTACCGTACCCCGTAATTGTCGTTTATTTTTAGTAGTTTTTTTAGTTAAAATATGGCGTTTAAACGCTTGAGAACGCTTAATTTTACCATTTCCCAACACCTTAAAGCGCTTCTTCGCACTGGATTTGGTCTTCATTTTAGGCATATTACATCTTGCTCATTAAATTTATTATTATAAGAATAGTAGGTGATTTATTTGTGAACGCATACATAGAATATAACATTAAAAACAAACACTTTTAAAACCTAAGCTATTCACCTTGAGGCAACGATTATACCACATTTAGCTAACAAAACCTCACTTTTTCAACCAAGCGCCACGCACACTATTAACCGTATATTTTTTTACTTTAATTTATTAATCTGTTCAATACTTAAACCAGTAGCACTAGCAATCTGTGCTGCCTCCATACCTGAGCGCAACATTTTTATTATCATATTGCGCTCACCTTCTTCTCGACCTTCTTCTCGACCTTCTTCTCGACCTTCTTTTCGCCCTTCTTCCCGACTTTCTTTTTTTGCCCGCCTCAATTCTACCTGATGTGTTTCTACTAAACTTGCCTCAAAACTCATTAGTTCCCAATATTTGTCATATGCTCGCTTCTGGCTTTCTGATAACTTTAATACATCTAATTTATCATTGGCACTGCTAATGCCTTGAGCATCAAACCCTTCTTTTACCGACTCATTCTTAAGTAAATATATCCACTGATCAAATCTATCCTTTATCTCATTCTTAAACTTATTTAATTGGATTAAATAATAAGTCGGAAATATATCGGCAGGTGAATTATATACCCGATCTAACTCATCCATATATAAGTTGATGCTTTTATCTGTCAAACCCAAAACATCATGTGTATGCACTCCAACAAATTCTGTCGTTCCCTTATACACGTAATCCCTACCAATACCCAAATCAAAAAACAATATACTCACCGATATTATTTTAGGTATAACATGATATGGCTGCCCCTTATCTATATATTCAGTAACTACTTTAGATGTACCAAATAATATCCGATGATAAAAATCCCACTCACTTGCAGTTTGTACCTCAACTATTATCTTTTCATTATTACTAGTACTCACCAATAAATCAACACGGTTGAATTTATCTTCTATATCCTTTTTATTCGATTCACTCTCTAATAAATTGTCTATTTTGATTTGCTCTTGAAGTAATTCTGATAAAAATCCTTCCAGAATATCAAAATTTACTTTATTGCGCAACAATTCTTTCATTGCCCAGTCAAAGCGAACTAATTTATGTGCTACCATATACTAAAACTCACTAGAAAATTTATTTATTTTTATTCATTATTCTGATTAAAATTACTCTCTTAATTAGAGCTTTTATTGTTTATATAAATGCGGTGGTGACCGCAGCACTATACTTTTTTGCTTGATCAAAAAAGTATACAAAAAAATCAAGCCCTAAATAAAATTTTTAACGGCAACTGTGCGCCAATTTAGCTACAACCTTTGTAACTCGCCTAACGGCTCAAACAGCAAAGGTTGTGTAACGCTAAATTTATCTGCATTTGCCTAAATTTTATGATGGGCAATGATACATGTCTCGCTAAAAAGAGTAGCTTTAACCACGCCTAAACAAAATAATTCGGATAAAAATCTTTTAGCTATATCAAATAATTATTATTTTTCTTATTATCGTCATAATTTTCCATAATCTGCTGACATAATTCATGCTCTGGTGCATCATCAGGTAGCATACTGAGAATCTCAGAAGCTAAAACCAGAATAGACTTTGCCTCATTATTATAGCTGTCTCCCTTTTGTAAATTAGATAAAACATGAATTTTATGTAGACTAACTACATCAAATTTACCATTTTTTGCAAAAAAGGCATTTAAAACAGGATCATTCTCAATCATAAACCGGACAGCACGGTGCGTCAAACCCATATCTAATTTTCCACTGTCCGGCAATACTACATCATCCTTATTTTTTTCAAATTTAACTTTGTTTTTCCTTGCAAAATCAGTAGCCAATAACTTTAAATTTTCTATAAATATAACTCCTTTATATTTAAAGTCACGTAATTCATTTAATTTATCAATATAACTAAGCTCATCCTTACTTAAAGAATTCAATATGCTTTTCATATTCATCATCACAATTGTATCTACTAAAAATGAATATTTACATTTCTTGTATATTTTAACTAATTCCTGTAAAATAAAAATTTTTTTATATTTAGAACTTCCTTCTGCCGCATCAGTTAGTTTTTGCGCTTCTTTATAACAACTTATTACATTATCATTATTATCCTCTAGCTTATTATTTATTTCTGCTGCCACTAAATATACTTCAAACGCATCTGTTATTTTATTTGATTTTTTATAAAACTCAGCAACCTTAATAAAATATATAGCCGCGTCATTTAGATTTTGTTTAATATATTCTTCAGAATTCACAACATCTTTTACACTATCTGCAATGCATCCATATATAAATGTAGCAACACCCTCATATTGCTGTGCAATTTTTTCACAAACATCAATACCATCATTAAGATTATTACATTTATGATAAACTGTAATTAGTCCATGAATACAGGGTGATAAAAGTTCTTTAATCTGCCTTAAATCTGTATTTATTAAGCTTGATTTAATTGCCAACTTATAGTTTTCGGCAGATTTATAAAATAGTGGCGCCTTATTCGGTTGTTCAGCCGCCCGCTTATAATCATTAGCACACTTACTATAGCAGTCAGCAGCAGATTTATGATCTGGTACTTTTTCATATGCAATTGCAGCTTTGGAATATGACTCTGCTGCTGCTTCAGGTTGCGCCTTTTCTATTAACTTGGCATGCGAACTATAGCAGTCAGCAGCAGATTTATGATCTGATGCTTTTCCATATGCAATTGCAGCTTTAGAATATAACTCCGCTGCCTCTTTAGGGTTTGCATCTTCTATTAACTTGGCATGCGAACTATAGCAGTCAGCAGCAGATTTATTATCTAACACTTCTACATATAAACCTGCAGCTTTGGAATATAACTCTGCTGCTGCTTCAGGTTGCGTCTTTTCTATTAACTTGGCATGCAAACTATAACATTCAGCAGCAGATTTATTATCTGACACTTCTACATATAAATCTGCAGCTTTGGAATATAAC
>JAGOUU010000043.1 GCA_018061105.1 Gammaproteobacteria bacterium | reverse complement strand
AACGCCTCGGCATTATGATGAGTGAGCCAGGTAACAACGATGATCATATGTCAGTAGACTTTTTAGAACAATTGTACGCTTAATGAAAGTGGCGGCTGGTCGCAGCTTCCCTGACACTGGGCCTATTCAGGTAGAAACTTTTGCCAATTGGATAAATATGGAGTTTCAACGACAATATAGATTTTACCTCCAGGCTTTATCCAGTCTCTTAATATTTTTAATGATTTAATAATATCTTCGCCAGTAAAGAAATGCATTACTCGGCTTATCAATATAGCATCAAAATAATTTTCTGGAAATTTAAGCTCATCTGGGAATTTACCTGCAACTAGCGTGAGTTGATCTCTTGTATGCGCAGAGGCTTTTTTCGATAGAATTGCCAAATGCTTTATTTCAATATCATTCGCAAAAACAATCGCCCCATTCTCCAAGGCCCTTAGGCTGGCAGCCCCATAAGCTGCACCAATTTCTAGAAGCTTTACTTGATTAGCTGTATTTTTTGGCATTGATACAAAAGCTTCAGAAAATTTATCTAAATTGACAGCCATATATCCCTGTTTATTAAGGGTTGCAACAAAACCATTCATGTCCTCAGGCTCTGAGAGAGAAATATCTAGAATTTCATTAAAATTTCCTTTAGCTAAAACCATATTTTTTATGGGCTCCCTTATGCCATTTCTAATAAGCTATTTTTTACTTCAGGCCAAATATTATTTGAGTAATGAATTTTTAAAAAGGCTATTTCTGGCGTATGGTTATGTTCTTTTGTTTTGGTAGACAAGATAAGAAGTTTTTCTTCGCTATCCAGATTTTCCAGCCATTCATCGCATTGTGCTTTCTTTAATGCTTCAATTTTTTTATTAAATCGCTCAAGCTCTTCTGTTTTTTGATTTAAAATAATATCCATAGCAATCTCAGATTGTGATTTATAATTTTTTGGTGGGTTATATATTTTCTCATTACGCATAATACCCATAAAAAATTGTACAGGCGTTTTCTTAATTTCTTTTTCTTTGTTGTTATATTTTAAATCATAATAAAAATAATTGATGCTGTTCTGGATCACTTCTGGATTTAAAGGGTTATTCTCAGATGTCATTCTTAAGAGCTGTGATTTATGTTCATCAACAAAACCATACTCACTTAGTAAACTAATATCAATAATTTCGTTTTCTATATTAGTTTTAGTAGTAGTAGTATTTATATTACTACTACTACTATACGAAGTGGTTGCTAACGAATTCGCTAACGATGTACCGTGCATTTCATGTAAATTTTTATATAAAATATTTGAGATCCCAACAATTCTTAATGCATTAAGACCTCTTTTATTGTTTAAAACTGTTACCTCTCCTTTCTTGATGATTCTAGAAAACAAATTTCTAACTCTGTTGGTTGATACACCTAGCCTATTAGTAAGTTCTTGAGAATAAACTGTACATACTTGCTCACAATTAAGAGCGCATTTTTCATATATGATATATAAAAGCTCAATTTCTTTATTTGAGTAAATCGTTAAAATATTACTATTATTAGACGCTTCCAGTTCATTAAATTTTGCTAACGATTGCGCTAACGTTTTGCTAACGTTTTGCTCTCCAATTGCTAACGATTTGCTAACGTGTTGATAACTAGATGCTAACGAATTGCTAACGTTTTGCTCACTAGTTGCTAATGATTTGCTAACGTGTTGATAACTAGATGCTAACGAATTGCTAACGTTTTGTTCACTAATATTAGCTGTGCCAGTAGCAGTTTTTTCATTATTTATGATAGGCTTTTTGGAAGAAGTTACTGGATCACTAGATATGTTATTTGTTTTTATCAGCGATTTTTCGATTGAAGTATTAATCTCAACAGCACTAGCCAATAAATTCAAATCAACAGGTAGGTTATTATCAACATAGCTATCATTCTTATGATGTAATACTTTATCGTCCTTCTTTTCCTTTAGAGAAGAAAGTGATCCAACTTTATGCTTTGAGAAAAAGTTATTTATTTTATTATCCGAAATAGCCATTTAGTTTAAGCCTCCGTTGCTAAACTTTCTTTTTCTTGCGTATTTTTTTCTTTAACTTTTGTATCGCTATTAATTCTTTTCCAAATGTCTATAACCACTTCATAATAGTCATCAGCCAAAGGAGATTTTGGTACGCATTCTATAACGCTTAATTGTTCTAAGCTGCTTTCTTGCCCTACTACCGCATCTCTAATGGAGCCTGCTGTTATAAAATCAGCAAACGATCTTCTGTATTCAGCCTCTATTTGGGTACTAAGTTTTGTACGAGCTACCTTCGTTGGTATCAAAATAAAATTTGCCCAATGAAGATCCATTTTTGCTTTGAACTCATCTATCATTTCTATATTTTGTGTTAATGATCTAAACGTCTCAATATCACAAGCAATAGGACTTATCACATCAGTTGCAGCAACAAGAGAGTTTTGTATTAAAAAATTCCAATTGGGAGAATTATCGAAAATAATTACATCATAATTAGCTTTGATTGGTTCAATTAGACGAGTAAGTGTAAATTCTCTTTTATGCTCGTCTCGTATTCTTTGTTCTAAAAAGTTTAAATTTGATGATTCTGGTATGTAATGTAATGTTGGTAAATCTGTAGGTAATATAATCTTTTCAATCTCGCTGTTTTTTACTTTTGAATTAACAGCAATTTCATAAAGCCCAAGTTTTTCGTTAATTTGATCAAGGGAAGATATTTCCTCTTCTTTTCCGGTACATAAATTATGGGTGATTGTACATTGTACATCCAATCCAATTACTAGTACTTTAATATTATTAATAGCAAGCATTCTAGCAAGATTAAAAGCAAATGTTGATTTTAATACTCCGCCTTTAGGGGTGTAAATAGATATGGTTTTAGTTTGTTTAGGAGGCAGTAAAAAGCCATAATGCTTACCAATCCCCGGAAGATCTTTTGTCTCCCAGGCCCGGACGTTAGATTGCCCGCGTTTTAATCGTTGTGCTTTTGGGACTAAATTCTTCTCTTCATCTCTGAATAAGCTCGTTTTGGTTTTGTTAGATCGAAATAACTTAATAATGTCATTTGGCATCCAGATTTTCATATTAAACGATGATCCATGTTATGTTTATATATAATTATAATATAAATATATAACAATTATATTATAACAGCAACTTTTTTACATAAATATAAACTATATTGGTTTGTGTAACACTCCACACCAATATATGTTTTATATAGATTGATGCATCCAGTATTGTTTTTGATAAAAAGTTGTATCTGGGTATAATTATTGGTCTTAGGTACGTAATAATATTTATAATAAATCACTTTAAGCTGTTAGTTAAATTATAAAGTAACTTTAAGGAAGCAAAAAATTAATATTATTTGTGCGGTCTACTAAACTCGATTGCTCTTTACGATTTAATATCGTTAGCATTACGTTAGCGTAACGCGAGTTGATCTATTATTATATTCGTTAGCATATCGTTAGCAATTCATCTACTAACCTGTTTCAAAATTATTAGCAATACGTTAGCAAAATCATCGCGGATAATTTTGTAATCGTTAGCAATACGCTAGCATATGTAATGTTTGTCATTAATTAAACTCGTTAGCATATCGTTAGCAAGTGTAGTAATCCAGGGATATTATTATCGTTAGCAAAGCATTGGCGTTAATATGCCTAAGATCCCTTAGGTACGTTAGCATGTCGTTAGCAAATTCGTGCCGATATTAATCGTTAGCAATACGTTACAAAGAAATTCCTATCTAATATTCAGTTACTTATAGCGTGTTGCTGGCGCTCTTCATTATGATTAGTAATTATATTCGTTAGCATCTCGTTAGCAAATATAGCTATTATTTAATGTATTGTAAACAGTAATACGTTAGCAAAAGTGCCTTAGCTAGTATAGTAAAACGTTAGCAGTACGTTAGCGCAAGGTAGCGTTGATTATTAATTATTCGTTAGCATATCGTTAGCATTTATGCGGCCGCTAAATATTTAAATCGTTAGCAAATATAACTATTGCGTATTACATTGTTCGTTAGCGTAACGTTAGCGAAAATAATTATTTTAAACATCAATATCGTTAGCAAAACGTTAGCTAATTATTGTTATGATCGTCGATCTTTGTATTATTTTTTCAAATAGACATTAAGACCAATAGAGTATTAATTATTAATGAATGGCGTTATTGCTTTAAGGGATTAGAAGCGTTTAGAGCTGATATAAGCTAGGGGCTAATGTGATTCTATTGTCTAAAATTAACATCGCTTAGAGGGGGGTACGAGTGGCTTTATCGTTGTAGGTAATTTTATAACTATTTTTTTGCTGGTTTAATTTTTGCCGCCTAAGATGTGAGATATTTTAAATTTATTAACCAATGTTGCTAAATTTTTTAACGTATTGAACGCCGTGGCAGGGGATATTTTTAGAAATTAGAATAACTTTTAGTTGGTACATGGGAGTATTCATGAACATAATTAATATTTAAATTATTAAAATTAGCTCCTTCGGCGACACATTGCAGAACTTGAACCTCCTGTTGAAAGACCGGCCCCATTACGTCATATTCCATGGGAATCTATACCTATACCAGAGCCAGGGAATGAGCGCAAGCGAACTCTTGATGAGCTTGGTGTTGAAACTAGTCAGCCACGAATTAATTGTCTTCTAGATCCAGTTACTATGGAGGCCATAGAACATCCTCGACTATTAACTGGAGATACAACGGGCAGTATTTCGAGTACCGTACTTTAGAGGAGTTATCAAAACAAGGAGGAGGGGCGATTCTTCATCCTCTGACAAGAGAACTATATCCTGCAGATGAAATAGTAGATGCTTCAGCAGAGTGCAAAGAGTTATTTGATAAAACTGTTGCAGAGATAAGGGCGGAACAAGCGGCAAGACCAGGTCCCCCCTTAACAAGCTACTTAATTATCCAGTTACTCAGAGGCTATAGACCATCATCGGCCGTTAATTGGCGTTGGAGATAAAACCAACCAGTATTTCGAGTACCTTACTTTAACTAAATATTTATTCAAAATCGCACAAGAATTCTTTAAGTAATAACCCTGCCGAGTAACCAGGGTATTTTTAGCCTCAAAGCTATTCAAATCCACATTTACGCGCCATCCACTTTTAGTTACTGGCGCGTAATTCAAAATTTTTTATATAGATTATAAGAACTTATTAAAAGTATATCATTTAGTAACATGTAAATATCAATACGTTTTGATTTTCGTCAAATTAATTTAAGGTAAAGAGCTCGATTTTTGCACGAAATCATCCTATACTTCTTGTTGTGTTAGTTACAATTATCAATTAAATTAAAATTATTATGCCTATTACCGATGGTCAAGCCGGTGACATGTTACCGCCAGAGCTAAATAATCCGGAAAATCGTGGCGCCCTAGTATATGCTAGTAGAATTGCTGGTGATGAGTCTGCAAGATGTGCTTGCAGGGGACTTATCTCACTGCATGAGGTTGATCCTGGACTGATAACACCAGAAATTCGCAGAGCTTTATCTCTATCAGGTATAAACGCTGATGAAGTTGGGAGAGTGCTAGCGATTGTTGCACAAGCAAATCGAGGACTTATAACTACAAATAATATTGATAGATTAAGAGATATGCAGGGTTTCCTGCGAGGTGCCCGCGGTGATTGTTTTCAGGAATTATTTTTAGCAGATGAAGATCATACACTAATAACACAGCATAATTTTGAAATTCTAACTATTTTAATTGACGATGGTGGTTTTTCTCGTCTGGCTTTAGCATCTCCTAGACTTGCAAGGAGGCTAAATCAGCTTAGACTTGAAGGTAACTTGAATCAGGAAACTTTTGATGAAACAGTACGTCCATTATTGGACTACCATGCACATAGGTTTAGGGTTCCTAGACCAGAATTCTTAGCAAGAGAGCATGTGCCAGAAATACCAGAACCAGATGCTCTGAGACCAGCACCATTACGTCATATTCCGCGGGAAGCCATGCCTAGACTAGAGCCAGAGCTAGAGAATGAGCGCCAACAAGCTCTTGATACGCTTGGTGTTAATACTAGTGAACCACGAGTTAATTGTCTTCTAGATCCAGTAACTCTGGCGGCTATAGCACATCCTCGACAGTTAACTGGGGATCCAACAGGGCAGTATTTTGAGTACCATACTTTAGAGGTGTTATTAAAAGAAGGAGGAGGGACGATTCTTCATCCTATAACAAGAGAGTTCTATACTGAAGCTCAAATAATAGATGCTTCAGCAAAGTACGAAGAGTTATTTGATAAAACTGTTGCAGAGATAAGAGCGGCAAGACCAGGCTCCCCTTAACAAGCTACTTAATTATGTTAACATCAGCTTGCTAAACGATTAAGGAGCTGAGGTGAGCTTAGATGTAACAGGAATTGATAAAAAGTCTATTGGTCAGAAAGTAACAATTGAAATTAGTGATAATCATCCCTTAATAAGACTCGCCAATAAACTTCCGTGGGAAGACATGTTGGCAATTATTCTACCTGATTTAAAAAATACAGAAAAAGAGCAATATTGGCGCGGTAGGCCGCTTAAAATCAGAATCCATTTAGGTGTCTACTTATTGCAGCAAATGTATAATTTAACCGATAGGCAAGCTGAGTACGCACTCAAAGACAATGCAGCTTTTCAGCTATTCTGCGGTAGAGGTATTGTAGACAAATGGCACGCGCCCGACCATACCAAGATAGAAGATTTTCGCTCAAGGTTAATGCCAGAAACTCAACGCCAATTGGCTAATATTATCACTGCGCACGCAGCTAAACTTAACTATGCTTGTCCAACAGAAGTTGATATAGACTCAACAGCGCAAGATGCAAATATAAGCCCACCATCCTTGGTCAATTTATTACTCAAATTAGCAGTGATGGCTAAAAAAATAGCCAAAGCTTTAGTTGATATAAGGCCTGATTTAGTGAGCAAATATAATATTAAACTAGGCTGGATTAGAAGCTTAGTGCTTAATTACTATTCTGAAAGACGTGCTAAGAAAACTTTAGATGAAGAGCGTAACAAGCGGCATAAAGAAAATCATGAATATTTAATCAGAAAAATCTGGAGTATGGTATTTGAATCTGTTGTGCCTATAGCTAAAGATGCCTATCAATTATTGGAAGTAACTAGTCTTGGCAAATACTGGGGGTTAAGACAAACCATAGAAACATTAACTTGGCGTGGCATGCAATTCTTAGATGATATGCATGCTTGGTTTAATCACCAAGCGCCGCGTCCTAGATTGTATTCTTTTCATGCAAGGCAAGTGCAGTGTTTTAATAAAAACAAAATAGGTAAGCAGATACAATATGGCAGGCATTACCAGATAGCCAGAGTTAAAGGTAACTTTGCTTATGTTGGACCTTGTGTGGATTTACAAATGGCAGACGCCCCCAGCGTTAAACTTATGGTAGCTGAGCATGGCCGAATATTTGATAGCGAACATAAAGTTGAGGATAGTAACTTAGTTAATATTAAATCTATAGCGTTCGATAGAGGTTATCATAGCCATCAAAATAAAGAATTTTTAGAATCCTGTGGTATTCAAGAAATATATCTCCCAAAGCGCAGACGTTATGATTGGGAGATACCAGATTTAGATAAAGAAACTGAGGTAAAATTGCATAATAGACGCGCTGGCATTGAGGCTATTATTGGGCATATAAAACATGGTGGTCAGTTAAGACGTAGCAGGATGAAATCTGATAATACAACGCTTAGCGCTGGTTATAGTGCCATATTGGGTTTTAATCTAAGGCAGCTTAGAAGGTACGCTACGGGTAAGGTGCGTCCAATTTATGACAATGAGCAAAAAATGGTGGCCTGACGGCCAGATAATAGATATAATTTGTAATGAACACGGAATATTTATTCAAAAACCGCACAACAATTCTTTAGATAATAACCCTGCCAAGTAACCAGGGTATTTTTAGCCTAGAAGCTAATTCAAATCCACATTTACGCGCCATCCACTTTTAGTTACTGGCGCGTAATTCAAAATTTTTTATATAGATTATAAGAACTTATTAAAAGTATATCATTTAGTAACATGTAAATATCAATACGTTTTGATTTTCGTCAAATTAATTTAAGGTAAAGAGCTCGATTTTTGCACGAAATCATCCTATACTTCTTGTTGTGTTAGTTACAATTATCAATTAAATTAAAATTATTATGCCTATTACCGATGGTCAAGCCGGTGACATGTTACCGCCAGAGCTAAATAATCCGGAAAATCGTGGCGCCCTAGTATATGCTAGTAGAATTGCTGGTGATGAGTCTGCAAGATGTGCTTGCAGGGGACTTATCTCACTGCATGAGGTTGATCCTGGACTGATAACACCAGAAATTCGCAGAGCTTTATCTCTATCAGGTATAAACGCTGATGAAGTTGGGAGAGTGCTAGCGATTGTTGCACAAGCAAATCGAGGACTTATAACTACAAATAATATTGATAGATTAAGAGATATGCAGGGTTTCCTGCGAGGTGCCCGCGGTGATTGTTTTCAGGAATTATTTTTAGCAGATGAAGATCATACACTAATAACACAGCATAATTTTGAAATTCTAACTATTTTAATTGACGATGGTGGTTTTTCTCGTCTGGCTTTAGCATCTCCTAGACTTGCAAGGAGGCTAAATCAGCTTAGACTTGAAGGTAACTTGAATCAGGAAACTTTTGATGAAACAGTACGTCCATTATTGGACTACCATGCACATAGGTTTAGGGTTCCTAGACCAGAATTCTTAGCAAGAGAGCATGTGCCAGAAATACCAGAACCAGATGCTCTGAGACCAGCACCATTACGTCATATTCCGCGGGAAGCCATGCCTAGACTAGAGCCAGAGCTAGAGAATGAGCGCCAACAAGCTCTTGATACGCTTGGTGTTAATACTAGTGAACCACGAGTTAATTGTCTTCTAGATCCAGTAACTCTGGCGGCTATAGCACATCCTCGACAGTTAACTGGGGATCCAACAGGGCAGTATTTTGAGTACCATACTTTAGAGGTGTTATTAAAAGAAGGAGGAGGGACGATTCTTCATCCTATAACAAGAGAGTTCTATACTGAAGCTCAAATAATAGATGCTTCAGCAAAGTACGAAGAGTTATTTGATAAAACTGTTGCAGAGATAAGAGCGGCAAGACCAGGCTCCCCTTAACAAGCTACTTAATTATGTTAACATCAGCTTGCTAAACGATTAAGGAGCTGAGGTGAGCTTAGATGTAACAGGAATTGATAAAAAGTCTATTGGTCAGAAAGTAACAATTGAAATTAGTGATAATCATCCCTTAATAAGACTCGCCAATAAACTTCCGTGGGAAGACATGTTGGCAATTATTCTACCTGATTTAAAAAATACAGAAAAAGAGCAATATTGGCGCGGTAGGCCGCTTAAAATCAGAATCCATTTAGGTGTCTACTTATTGCAGCAAATGTATAATTTAACCGATAGGCAAGCTGAGTACGCACTCAAAGACAATGCAGCTTTTCAGCTATTCTGCGGTAGAGGTATTGTAGACAAATGGCACGCGCCCGACCATACCAAGATAGAAGATTTTCGCTCAAGGTTAATGCCAGAAACTCAACGCCAATTGGCTAATATTATCACTGCGCACGCAGCTAAACTTAACTATGCTTGTCCAACAGAAGTTGATATAGACTCAACAGCGCAAGATGCAAATATAAGCCCACCATCCTTGGTCAATTTATTACTCAAATTAGCAGTGATGGCTAAAAAAATAGCCAAAGCTTTAGTTGATATAAGGCCTGATTTAGTGAGCAAATATAATATTAAACTAGGCTGGATTAGAAGCTTAGTGCTTAATTACTATTCTGAAAGACGTGCTAAGAAAACTTTAGATGAAGAGCGTAACAAGCGGCATAAAGAAAATCATGAATATTTAATCAGAAAAATCTGGAGTATGGTATTTGAATCTGTTGTGCCTATAGCTAAAGATGCCTATCAATTATTGGAAGTAACTAGTCTTGGCAAATACTGGGGGTTAAGACAAACCATAGAAACATTAACTTGGCGTGGCATGCAATTCTTAGATGATATGCATGCTTGGTTTAATCACCAAGCGCCGCGTCCTAGATTGTATTCTTTTCATGCAAGGCAAGTGCAGTGTTTTAATAAAAACAAAATAGGTAAGCAGATACAATATGGCAGGCATTACCAGATAGCCAGAGTTAAAGGTAACTTTGCTTATGTTGGACCTTGTGTGGATTTACAAATGGCAGACGCCCCCAGCGTTAAACTTATGGTAGCTGAGCATGGCCGAATATTTGATAGCGAACATAAAGTTGAGGATAGTAACTTAGTTAATATTAAATCTATAGCGTTCGATAGAGGTTATCATAGCCATCAAAATAAAGAATTTTTAGAATCCTGTGGTATTCAAGAAATATATCTCCCAAAGCGCAGACGTTATGATTGGGAGATACCAGATTTAGATAAAGAAACTGAGGTAAAATTGCATAATAGACGCGCTGGCATTGAGGCTATTATTGGGCATATAAAACATGGTGGTCAGTTAAGACGTAGCAGGATGAAATCTGATAATACAACGCTTAGCGCTGGTTATAGTGCCATATTGGGTTTTAATCTAAGGCAGCTTAGAAGGTACGCTACGGGTAAGGTGCGTCCAATTTATGACAATGAGCAAAAAATGGTGGCCTGACGGCCAGATAATAGATATAATTTGTAATGAACACGGAATATTTATTCAAAAACCGCACAACAATTCTTTAGATAATAACCCTGCCAAGTAACCAGGGTATTTTTAGCCTAGAAGCTAATTCAAATCCACATTTACGCGCCATCCACTTTTATTAACAGTAAAAGTAAGTTTATTTGTGGATAGGGGAGATTTTACTATACAAATTATAGGGTTATATAGTTGTGTAATAAATGAACAATTGCTTAACTATTTATTGTGATTGGCTGTCTTTGTACTTTTGGTTTAATCTAAATAAAAACACGAATACAAAAAATAACAAAAATATGAGAAATTACAATTTAATCAAATTGCTAGCACTGATCGTATTCACTTTACCCTATTCTTGGGGATGGGCTTATATAAATTTTGGAAGTTGTCAAAAAGGTTTCAAAATGGATTCAGGAAAATGTGTTGAGGTTAAGATTCCTGAAAATGGGGAGTTAGATATTACTGGCAATGGTTGGTGGTGTATAAAAGGATTTAGAAAAGAATCGAATCAGTGCATTAAAATTAATATTCCTGCTAATGCTGAGCTAACATTAGGGGGAAATGATTGGCAATGTATAAAAGGATTCAAAAAAGAACTAGATAAATGTAGCGAGGTTATAATACCCCAAAATGGTATATTAGATTATAAGGGCTCAGATTGGATATGTGTAAAAGGATTTAAAAAAGAATCGAACCAGTGCATTAAAATTAATATTCCTGCTCATGCTGAGCTAACACTGGGAGGGAATGATTGGATTTGTACGCCTGAATATAAGAAAGTTAATGATACATGTATTAAAATGTCTACTGAAGAACTTTTAAGTGCTAAAGAAAGTGCAAGACAATTAGCTCTTAAAGCATATATAAGAGGCAAATGTGATGTGGAATACAAAACAAATGCTGAGGTTTGTATTAAAGTAACTGATACAGATATAGATTGCTCAGAGGATTTTAGCAATAACTATTATAAATCGTGCGATGTTCACATCAATTATCGTCTGGAAACTGATTACCAAGGTGGATCTTACATAACTACTTCTTTTGAATGTGATGTCGATATTCAATACGAAGGTAGAAACACATATATTTCGCGCTCAGATAACTCTACTGATCGTGGCTCACATGATTTATACTCTAATGATACTAAAACAAATACGATGGATTTTAGTTTTTCATTTAGTCCATTAGATGAAGTCATAAAAGCAAAAATATCTGCAGCCGAGTGTAAAATCAAGGATCTAACACTAGGCTAATTTAATGTTCAAGTTTACCTTTTCTAGCAGAATTATGCCGCTCTAATAAGGTAATATCATTATAACGATCGGTTGTACTAATGGATGCATGACCTGCATCATCCCGCACATGGGCGATAGGACGATCAAATTTATTTATACTATCAGATATGCCTGTATGTCGTAGCCAATGTGATGAAGCATTAATTAAATTATCTGCTTCCTCATGTTGTTTGCTCGCATGTAATTTAGTAGCAGCCAGATTAAAACAATCTTGCACAATTAAATAGATAGATTTTGTATCTGTTATATTACCTTTTCCTCTAAGTTTTGGAATAAGTGGGTAATTGTCATCAGGTGAGGGTAGGGCAGGGAACAATCCTAAATATTGACGCCATACTTTTAGTGCTAATAGCATATCATCATTTACTGCAATACTACGCTCCTTATTGCCTTTACCAACGGTCTTAAACCACCAGTTTTGATAGCTGTCTTGATAAAAATGGTTCATTTGTGGTGACCATCGATCAGATTCAACTAATTCTGAAACTCTAAGATACATTAAGTATAGAGCGGAAATAATAAATAAAGTTCGTGCATATTTATCAGGATTAATTTCTGCTAATTCTTGTGCTGTATTAATAACCATTTTCCATTGCAGATCTGATAATCTTCGAATTGTGGCTTTGGTTTGCGTTTTGCGTATAAATTTACTTTTTTGTTTAATTGCTAGAACTGGATTTTGTTCTATATAATTCTCAGTATTTAAAAAGTTAAAAAAGCTACCTAGAGCAACAAAGATTTCGCGAATAGTTTTTTGAGAAATTTTATATTGGGTTTTATCAGCATTATCAGTACTATTTTTGGCTCTTGTTATAACAAAAGGTCGCCAATGGGGATTTGGCAATCTTTGGTCATTGATTATTCTAAATCTAGGAAATACTTGCAAAGCAATCCATGATTTTGGCGGTTTAATACAAAAATTAATATATGCTTCAATATCATCACGCCTTAAAGCGGCAATAGATTTTTCTTGCAATAACCATGACCATTGAATTAAACGCTCTATTTCCCGTCTATAACACTTAAAAGTGGTTTCATTGCCATCATATTGTTTTAGAAACTCAAAAGCCAGTTGTAGATCATGTTTAGCAAAGATGAGGGCAGTATTCGTTTCTTGGTTTAATGATTCTGATAAGTGAGCTAAAGTATCAAATATTGGGCGTGGAATGGAATGTTTTTTTGTCATTAAAGACTCCAAAACTCATCTTTTTTCCAATCTTCAATAAATCCCATTTGTTCAAAAGGCACAAACTCTGAATAATTTTCAAATAACTCTCTTAATTTATTATGCCAAGAGGACTTAGGTGATAATGCTCGATTTAATTTGTGCAGTATCATCGCCTGTTGATGAAAAGACCTTTCTTTAGTTTTGATTTGCCCCATCGATTTCGAAACTTTAGGTTCAATTACAAACCATTGATTCCACAATCTTGAATGGTGGGCACAAAGGTTCCTTGTATAACGGATGGATTCGAACCAAGAATCTAAAATTGTAGCAGGCTCTTTAAAAGATTTTGCTATTTCTTTTTTATCTTTCATATTGCCTAAATGTTTAAATATTGCAGCAATACTACCTAAGGGCAGACATTCCAATAACATCCAGCTAGGAGGACTCTCTGGTAAATAATTCTTTTTATAATTTTTTATAAAGTCTTCCGGATTTTTCCTATTTATTATTCTCGATATCTCATTCTCAAATATTAACTTCGGAGTCAAACCTTTTTCATTTTTTCTAGTCCAAGTCTTACCGAATGGCTCTGTACCCCCTGTTTCAGGGAAGTTGTCGCCTCTGAATTGAACTAACTCAGACGGGGTGGTACGGGAGTACCTAATGAGACAAGTAACCAAATATGAACCATCATTTAAAGACAGTGTTATAGCTAAAACA
>JAGOUU010000005.1 GCA_018061105.1 Gammaproteobacteria bacterium | reverse complement strand
CTCTTATACCATTTAAAAAATTTACTATAAATGGTAATAAGGATACCACACAAAAAACAATTGATAGTGGCACACTGTGAGGTAAAACTATTAGTAATACAATTGTAACTATAGGACATATTATAGCTAATACTGACAGTGGCAAGCTGATACTTCCACGCCCAAAAAATTCCTGAATCTTCGAAACCATGCTGCGAACCATTCTAGATAGCTTGCTTTGATATACCCTAATTTGAATAAACGTGATAAGAAATTTCTCTGCTTCACTTAAGTCACTAGGCACCCCAATAAATGCTACATGGTTTTGCGTCAATCTCCCTGCAACAATATTTACCGCGAGCCACATTAATACTTTTTTTCGTTGCGTTACATCAATAGCAGCAAGATTTATTTTGCTTGTCTTAAGTGTCCACGTAAATTTTTTCTTATCATATTTTGCGCCTAATAATTTTGGCGTTTTGAAATCCCCTAGCGATTGAATCAAATATTCCTCAAGTTTCGTATTAACTTCTGTTGCTGAGACAGCACCAACTATACCTGTATCCAATGTTAACAATCTGCTTCTTGCATCTGATAATCTTTGAAATTCTCGCTTATGCCCTGCGATAGCTTTTTCAAGATTTTTCTTCTCGCTCTCTAGCTTGCGGCGAACATCTCTTTTAAGTTTTTTGCCTAGCTTGCCTTCAATTTCCCGAACTCTTTGACTTTTTCCAGAATCCTGATCTGAATGGTGTTTACTGGCCAATGTTCTGAACATTCTGTCGATCTCTTCTTTTGTATACGGAGTATCTTGAGATTTCAATTTTAAAATTTCATGCGCTTTTTGGATGTTCATAAGGGATTACCTAACCATTTAAAACCGTCATTCTGACATAAAACCCATCATAAATCAATAGGCAACTAACTTTTTAAGGTGCTGATTTTAACTGGAAAAATTAGTTATGTATGCTACTATTATTCTATAACTGTACAGATATTGGATCACAAAGGAAATTTTATGCCTACTATCAAAAAGTTACTGCCTCTAGCTGCTTTAGGAGCTATTATAATTTGTAGCTGCCAGGCCCTGGCTGTTTGTGGCGATGGGATAATAGACGTAGATGCTAATGGGCAACCTACAGAAAGTTGCGATCTTGGTAGCATGAATAGTGATACAAACGAACTATCAGGTTGTGATTCAAATTGTAAAGTAAAACCTAATGGTTGGACTTGTACTAACACTCAGGCCAACTGGCAAACACTTAGCCAAGATGGACCACGTAGTCTTAAGAATCTTTTTATTAATTTGGTTAAAAACGCCCAAACAAATGGATCTGTGCTAGCTACTTGCACCACAACATCAGGCAATCAAATTTGCCAGAATTACATAAAAGACATGTATGAGTTCAAACGCCTCAATGTAAATAATCCACTTAATACTAGTGCTAAAATCCGCTGCAGTTATAGTGGTACTGCCCTGACATCGCTTCCAGATCCCGAAGCTGGGTCTAGCGCTACCTACCCTCTGAACAGCACTAATTGCGGCGCAGATGATCCTAGTAATCCTGAGGTAAGTAACTAAAGCCCCCCGACTTCGTCGGGGAGGCTTCAGTCAATTAAGCAGCCGAATCCGGTGAGCTTTCTGGGCTTAGCTCAGACTCTTTCATGCTTAATTTAATTCTTCCTTGACGATCAACATCAAGAACTTTTACTTTTACAGCTTGGCCTTCTTTTAACACATCTTCAACTTTTTCCACACGGCCTTCAGATAATTGTGAGATATGTACTAAGCCATCTTTGCCTGGCAGAAAGTTAACGAAAGCTCCGAAGTCTACTATTTTGACTACTTTACCATCATAAACTTTGCCAATTTCTGCATCAGCAATGATCATTTCGATTTCTTGCTTAGCAAGTAAACCCGCCTGTTCATCTGTAGAAGCTATTTTAACCAATCCATCATCATCGATATCAATATTAACACCAGTTTTTTCAACTATACCACGTATTGTCGCACCACCTTTACCAATGATGTCTTTAATCTTATCCGCTTTTACTTGCATCGTCATGATACGTGGAGCATTATTAGAAATATTTGTCCGTGATTCTGAAATAACTTCAGCCATAATGCCTAAAATATGCATTCTGCCTTCTTTAGCTTGTTTTAAAGCAGCATCCATGATATTACGATCAATGCCTTCTATTTTGATATCCATTTGAAGAGCAGTAACACCATTTGCAGTACCAGCTACTTTAAAATCCATATCGCCTAAATGATCTTCGTCGCCTAAGATATCACTTAATACTGAAAATTTTTCACCCTCTTTTACGAGGCCCATTGCTATACCAGCAACCGGTGCTTTGATAGGCACACCTGCATCCATAAGAGCTAAACTAGTACCACAAACAGATGCCATAGAGCTTGAACCGTTAGATTCTAAGATTTCAGAAACAACACGTACGACATAAGGGAAATTTTCGATACCTGGTAATACTGGCACAATAGCTCTTTTTGCTAATTTACCATGCCCAATTTCCCGACGCTTAGGCGCTCCTAAGAAGCCACATTCACCAACGCTAAACGGAGGGAAATTATAATGCAGCATAAAGGTTTCACGGTATTCACCATCGAGACTATCGACAATCTGTGCATCACGTTCAGTACCCAAAGTACATACAACTAATGCCTGAGTTTCACCTCTAGTAAATAAAGCAGAGCCGTGAGGTTTAGGTAAAACAGAAATCTTTGGAATAATTTGGCGAACAGTATTTAGCTCGCGCCCATCTATTCTGCTCTTATTATTAATAACTTGATCTCTTACGACAGTTTTTTCAAGCTTCTCAATAGCTGCACGCACTTCGCCCTCAGAATAACTAGTAGAGCCGTCTGCTTGATCTGTACTAGCTAACTGTTGCACAGCTTGTTGTCTAAGATTAGCTAACATTTCTTGTCTTTGACCTTTTGCTTTGATTTGATACGCCGAACCAATTTGATCAGCAAAAGCTGATACTACAGCTTCTTTTAATTGCATATTTTCAACAGGTGGCTGCCAATTAAACTTAGGATTTCCTACTGTAGCAGCAAACTGATCAATAGCCTCAATAGCAATTTGCATCTGATCATGACCAAAAAATACTGCATCTAGCATAACTTGTTCTGGTAACTGATCTGCTTCTGATTCGACCATAAGAGCAGCTTTTTTAGTTCCTGCTACAATTAGATCTAAGACAGAAGTTTCCATTTCTTTATTACTAGGATTTAATAAAAACTCGCCATTTCTGTAACCTACTTTTGCTGCACCTAAAGATGCTACAGGAAGTCCAGAAATAGCTAAAGCGGCAGAGGCACCTAGTAATGCTGGGATTTCGCCATTTACACTTGGATCCAAAGACAATACTGTTGCAATAATTTGTACCTCTTGAGAAAACCCTTCTGGAAACAACGGACGAATTGGTCTATCAATTAAACGGCTAGTTAATGTTTCGCCTTCAGATGGCTTTGTTTCACGTTTAAAAAACCCACCAGGAATCTTGCCTGCGGCATAGGTTCTTTCCTGGTAATTCACTGTAAGCGGCAACATATCTTTGTATTCAATAACACCATTTTTAGGCTTAGAAAATACAACAGTTACTAAAACTACTGTATCTCCCATTGTTACTTTTACAGCGCCATCAGCCTGACGTGCCATAAGCCCAGTTTCTAGAGTTACTTCATGTTGTCCGTATTGAAAAGTTTTTTTTATTACATTAAACACTATTAGATGCCTCTAGAATTTTAGGTTTATAAGATTTATATTGATATACTATTTAATTTTAATTAACTATCTACTCTACTATCTACGTAGCTCTAGACCTTCGATCAAGCCTTGATAACGCTTAAAGTCTTTTCTTTTTAAATAGTCTAATAACTTACGACGCTTATTAACCATCGTAAGTAATCCGCGACGAGAGTGATTATCTTTAACATTTGCTTTTAAGTGCTCAGTTAACGCTTTGATTCTATGCGTCCAAAGAGCTATTTGAACTTCTGACGACCCAGTGTCTTTAGCATTTAATGCATATTTTTTTACTATTTTTTGCTTTTCAGCAGGTGATATACTCATTTTTAACTCCTATTACCTCAGCAATCAAACCACTATGATCTGACACCAAAATAAGGTATTTATTTATAATTAATCAAAAACGTCCCATTTTAATCCCATTTAGCCCTTTTTACAAGGCTATGACAGGCTATTAAGGCTATTACAGAAGCAGCTGGTCTAACATACTGTACTCAGTATTACTAGTCAGGCAATCTAATGTCACGCTTGTCTCTAAATCATAGGGCCCAGCAGTTGTACGCCGTAATTCTAACACATAGGCACCACAACCAATTTTGTTACCAATATCTTCGACTAAAGTTCTTATATAAGTCCCTTTGGAACAATGGACCAGTAATTCTATGGTCTTATTAACTTTATCTAGACTAATTAATTCTATAGTATAAATCGTAATCGTTCGTGCTGCTCGGGGCACAGTGATCCCCTGACGCGCTAATTTATACAAAGGCACGCCATTATGTTTAAGAGCTGAGTACATCGATGGCACCTGCTCTTGCTGTCCCAAAAAGCTTTTTACAACAGCTTCTAATTCTGAACTATTGTCTGAACCATCAGAAAAAACTTCTGTAAAATCAAATGTCGAGAGCAAATCATTAATAACTTCGCCTTCGGCATCTCCTGTAGCAGTAGTTTGGCCTAATTGAGCAGTAACCAAATATTTTTTATCTGAATCCAATAAATTTTGGCATAGTTTTGTCGATGAGCCAAAACAAATAGGCAAAACGCCTGTCGCCAAGGGATCTAAACTGCCAGTATGCCCTGCTTTTTTGGCATTAAATAATCTTTTAACTTTTTGTAAAGCAAAATTAGAAGACATCCCCTTGGGTTTATCTAGTATTAATATACCATTGACTGCTCTGCTTTTAGATTTATATTGAGATTGAGACATAAAAATTAATATTAAGATTCTTCTTTTTTAATCTTATCTAATAGTTCTTCAATACGATTGCCCGCTTCCATACTATTGTCATAGTAAAACTTTAAATCCGGAATGCTTTTCATAGAAATACGTTGTGCTAGCTCTGTTCTTAAAAAACTAGACATATTGTTGAGTATTTTTATAGTCCCCATAGATTCATCTTTATTATCTTTATTAAGACCAAGAGAAGTAATATAAATTTTTGCTAAAGATAAATCGCGAGTTATCTTAACATCAGTAATTGTAATAATACTGATACGAGGATCTTTAACTTCCCGCTGTACAATTATAGCTAATTGTTGAGCTATTTGCTGGGCAACTCTAGTATAAGTATATGGACTTGTCGTATTCTTTTTTTTCATCATTCTATTTTGCGTGAGATCTCAATACGCTTGAATACTTCGATTTGATCGCCAGGCTTAATATCATTATAGTTCTTAACGCCAATACCGCATTCAATACCATTTTTTACTTCGTTTACATCGTCTTTGAAGCGACGTAAAGATTCTAATTCACCTTCATAGACAACAATATTGTCTCTTAAAACACGAATAGGACTATGGCGTTTGATAAATCCATCAACAACCATACAGCCAGCAATAGCTCCTAGTTTAGATGATCTGAAAACATCTCTTACTTCTGCTAAACCAATAATTTCTTCACGAATTTCTGGTTGTAACATACCAGATAAAATATTCTTAACATCATCGATAACGTTATAAATAATACTGTCATAAATAATTTTAACTCGTTCAGCTTCTGACAGCCTTTTAGCATTTTGATCAGCACGCACATTAAAACCAATAATAATAGCTTTTGATGCCATAGCAAGAGTCACATCAGATTCATTGATTCCACCTACTCCAGAACCAATGATCTTAACTCTCACTTCTGATGTAGATAATTTTTCTAAAGCACCTAAAATTGCCTCCGTAGAGCCCTGAACATCAGCTTTGATAATAACATTGAGCACAGCTATATCTGAATCTTTTGCCTTACTGAATACATCTTCAATATTAGTTTCTGATTGTTTTGCTTGACGCTCCCCACGCACTTTGCTTTGTCTAAACATAGCAATCTCACGAGCTTGACGCTCTGTCGATAACGCGACAACTTCGTCTCCTGCTCTTGGAGCAGCAGATAAACCTAGGATTTCTACAGGATCAGATGGGCCAGCAACTTCTACTTTATGCATAGCTGCGTCTAACATAACTCGAATTCGACCATATTCTGCGCCAGCTAGAATGATATCTCCCTTACGCATTGTACCCTTCTGAACAAGTATTGTCGCAACCACACCACGACCTTTATCAAGTCTCGCTTCAATAACAATACCTTTGAATGGCACATTTACTGGGGCTTTAAGTTCTAAAATTTCAGTTTGCAACAAAACGGCATCTAATAGACCATCTATTCCAACGCCTGTTTTAGCTGAAACCTCAACAAATTGGTTTTCTCCACCCCAATCCTCAGGAATAATGCTATGTTGAACCAATTCGTTTTTAACGCGATCTGGATCAGCATCTTTTTTATCTATTTTATTAATAGCAACAACTATAGGAACCCCTGCTGCTTTCGCATGCTGAATAGCTTCTACAGTTTGTGGCATCACACCATCATCCGCAGATACTACTAGAATAACTACATCTGTAACATTGGCACCGCGTGCTCGCATTGCACTGAATGCAGCGTGCCCAGGTGTGTCTAAAAAAGTAATTTTTCCATGACCAGTATTAACACTATAAGCTCCAATATGCTGGGTAATACCCCCAGCTTCTTTATCAGTGACTTTAGTGCGTCTAATATAGTCTAATAATGATGTTTTACCATGGTCAACGTGCCCCATAATAGTCACAACTGGTGCACGAGGTAATTCTTCAGCATTTTTAAATTTTTCAGAGAATTCTGCCAAGAGATTTTCTTCTACTGCATTGTCATTGACTAATTTTGGTTTATGACCCAACTCTTCAACTAAAAGTACAGCAATATCTTGCTCTAATAATTGATTGATTGTCGCCATGTGCCCCATTTGCATAAGCGTCTTAATAAGCTTGCCCGACTTAAGAGCCATTCTTTGGGCTAAATCAGAAACTGTAATCTGAGTTGGCACTTCTACTTCATAGACTAAAGGTGCCGATGGCATTGAAAAAGCATGCTCAGGTTTCGTATTTTTAATAAAATGCGGTTTTTTTTCAACTTTTTTTGTGTTACGCGAATAGATTGGTTCTTTTATGACTACTGGATCAGCTTCATCTAAATCCCGATTTGAAAATACATCTAAAGCAACTTTTTTACTGTCCCAATGGCCATTTTGCACTTGGGTAGTAGTACTACCACGTTTAGCCTTGTGAGTGGGTTTACTACGTCCAGATTCTTCTTCAACAGATTTAGTCTCGACACCACCACGTTTTTTTAACTTTTTCTTGGCCTTACCTTCCACTTCTGTTGCTGAAGCATCAGTCTTATTTTGATTAGTGGCTTCTGGCACTGCAGAATGATCAGTAGTTTTATCATGGGATACTGAAACTGTATTATCAATATTCTGCTCAGTACAAGTTATATTATTATTGTCAGAATTATTAGCTTCTAAAGACTGTATGTTATCTTCAGGCTCATGATGTGATTTATCAATAAGACTTGTCTTCTGAACAACTCGTTCTTTTCGTCTTACAACTTTTACTGTGCGTTTACGTCCGGCAGAGTCAGTAACTAGTTCTTCACTAGAGCGCTTACTCTTTAAGCTTAAAGTCTTTGGCTTAGCATTGATGTCAGCTTTACCCTCTTTTTTAGTTAAAAAATCTAAAAAGATTTTGCTTTCATTTTCAGTTAAACTACTATCTTCAGCTTTGTCTAAACCAGCTTTTTTTAACTGACTTATCAATTCTCCGACTTTGGAGTTTAAATTTTCTGCTAAACGGCGTACTGAAATATCTGCCATATATAATACCTTTCAACTTATTCTACTCAAACCAATGTTTACGAGCTTCCATAATTAATTCTGCTGCTGTATCAGAATTAACCAAATCATTTTCTGTTAATTCATCAATAGACATTTCTGCCAAATCTTCTCTAGTAACGATGCCTGATCTCGCTAATTTAGTAGCAAGCTCTTCTGTCATGCCATGTAATTCAAGAAGATCTTTGGCTGGCTCTCTATTGTTAGCAATCATAGCCTGTTTCAATAAACATTGCTTAGCTCGATTCTGCAACTCTTCTACGATGTCTTCATCAAAGCCTTCTATTTCTAATAAGTCATTGGCATCAACATAAGCGATACCTTCTAAATTAGAAAAGCCTTCATCGACTAATACTTGCGCCATTTCTTCATCAATTTCTAAGCTCTCGACTAATTTTGCTAAAACAGCCTGCTCTGACTCTTGACTCTCTTCTGTTAAAGAAGCAGCTTGAGTTTCTGTTAACACATTAATTTTCCATCCTGCTAAGATGCTAGCCAAACGAACGTTTTGACCATTACGGCCAATAGCTTGAGATAATTGTTCTTCTGAAACAACCACGCTCATGATATGTTTTTCTTCGTTCATCATGATAGACAAAACTTCTGCTGGCGCCATCGCATTAATCACAAATTTTACTGGATCTTCATCCCATAAAACTATATCAACCCTTTCACCACCTAGTTCACTAGAAATAGTCTGCACACGAGAACCACGCATACCAACACAAGCACCTATAGGATCAATACGACCATCATTAGTTTTCACAGAGATTTTTGCACGTGCACCAGGATCACGAGCAACACTCATAATCTGAATCACACCTTCTGACACCTCAGGCACTTCTATTTTAAATAATTCGGTAAGCATACCAGGGGCTACACGGCTTAGAATTAACTGCGGCCCCCTGCCTTCTGTTCTTACTTCTTTTAGAAAAGCCTTTATTCTATCATTCATTCGAATAATTTCTTTTGGGATCATTTGATCACGCGGTAGCACAGCATCTGCGTTAGGACCAATTTCAACAAAGACAACGTCACGAGTGACTCTTTTTACCGTACCAGTAATTAGCTCACCTATTCTTGATTGAAATTGTGCAACAACTTTTGAACGTTCTGCTTCTCTTACTTTTTGGACAATAACTTGTTTAGCTGTTTGGGCAGCAATACGCCCAAAATCCACAGATTCAATGCCTTCTTTGATTTCATCACCTATTTCTAAGCTGTTATCAATTTTTTTAGCATCATCAAGATATACTACTTGCTCAGGTTCCTCTACCTCAGCGTCGTTAGCCACTACTGTCCATACTCTGTGAGTAACATAGTCACCCGTTTCTTGATCGATGTCGACTTTAATATTCCAATTACGGCCATTTTTGCGCTTAGTCGCCATCGCCAAAGCAGCTTCTATTGCATCAAAAATTATAGCTTTATCAACACCTTTTTCATTTGAAACAGCTTCTGCAACTAATAAAATCTCTTTGTTCACGGCAGGTTCACCTATATTTTATTTAAATTATAAATTATTAAATTTACCATTCTGGCACCAAATTAGCCTTATGTATATTATCAAGATCTAACTCAAAAATTATATCTGAGTCAGCACTGCTCACAATAACTGTTCCTAATAACCCATGTGATCCTTCTGGGACAACATCTTTTATATAACCCACAATATTTTTTTGCGGAGTAGTACTAATATGATTATTTACCCCAGTATGAAGTTTAATTTTTACTTTTTTATTAATAAATCTCTTAAAATGCTCCAATTTAACTAATGGCCTATCTAAACCAGGAGATGAGACCTCTAGACTAAAATTTAAGCTAAAATTGCTAGTTGCGCTGCCCAGCCCGTTTACCGCATTTGGTGCATTTACTGCACTTGTCTCAACATCCAAAACTCTAGATACTTGCTTATTAACTAGCTCGCAATCACCTAATGTTATGCCAGTGCCAGCCATGCTATCAATAAATATCCGAATAACCGCACCACCTTTCTTGCCAGTGTTAGCTAATTCTGAGCAAATATACTCAAAGCCTAGGCTCTCAATTGTTGACTGGAGTATATTGTCTATTTGCGTTTTACTTAACATTCTAATTTATAGCCAACAAATAACAAAAAACCCCATAAAGGGGCTTAATAAAAATTGGTAGCGGGGGCAGGATTTGAACCTACGACCTTCGGGTTATGAGCCCGACGAGCTACCGAGCTGCTCCACCCCGCACTTGATTTCGCTATTATACCCAACATATATAATACTTACAAGGCGGTATATAAATTATTCTCGTATAATATTTAATATAAATATGCAGTTTCATGGGCTAGGCTCTTCTTCATGCCTTATTTGGACCCAGCTCGCACTACACTAACTTGCTTGAGATCTAAGTTAAAAAATATTGTCATTATTACTATAAATATTGCTATTCTTTTAAAAATATCTCATGATTAATCAACGGATTATTAAATAATATATAAATATATAGGGACATATATGCACACTATTTTTAATAAAATATTTTATATTAGTTGTCTAAGTTTTCTGGGTCTCCTGATAAATTCATCAATACTTGCTCAAGAACTTACACCAATAGATCAAATGCCAGCTGGAGTCTACTAGCTCGACAAACCCCATGCCAGCTTAACTTTTAAAGTCAATCATTCTGGGTTATCTAACTACACCGCAAAATTTACTGACTTTTCTGCAACATTGACTTATGATCCGAAGAATCCTGCCAAAAGCAAAGTAGAAGCGACCATTAATCCGCTTTCTATCAAAACAGACTATCCTAATCCTGAGAAAACAGATTTCGACAAAGAACTTAGCACAGGTGAAGGCTGGTTCAATGGCAACAAATTCCCAAAAATTACATTTACGTCTAATTCTCTTTTTATACTCAGCGACAATAAAACTGGCATTGTCCATGGAGATTTAACTCTGCTGGGCGTAACTAAACCAATAAATCTTAATATAACTTTAAACGGCAGCTATAAAGCGAAGCCAATGTCACAAGTACCAGCTATGGGATTCTCTGCTACAGCAGATCTCAAAAGAAGCGATTGGGGCTTATTAACAGGCATTCCTAATGTAAGTGACGATGTCAAAATTATTATAGAAGCTGAGTTTAATAAAACATCAGAGTAATTAAAATAACGGGTTTAACTGTACTAATTAATTTTAACTCAATTGCTATATCATTTGAGTTCATTAGCTCCGATGAATAATTTCCCTGGGATAGATTTGCCCGAGAGCCGTCCCGTCGTCGTTTACGTCATTTAAGAAAAACTCTGTAGGCACCAAGTATACAGCCATTGGCTATAGATCCCCAAAGCAAAAATGAGCAAGCAATTTATGCTAACTAAAACTTTTTGATCCAAATCTATAGTTATAATATTTAAATTATTTGAGTTCTTTTGAGGATTTTCAAAAAACATCAACCAAATTAATTTCAAATAATAATAAGCCCCAACTACTGATAATAATACTACTGATACAGCTGTATAGTAATAACCAGTTTTGATTATACTTTGTATAATAACCATTTTGGCAAAAAACCCCACAAATGGCGGCACCCCTGCCATCGAGAATAATACTATTAATAACATAAAAGCTAACCAAGGTTGCTTATAATATAACCCACGGTAATCTTCAAGATTACTTAATTCATGCTCATCATTACTATTATTCCCATAAGTCAAAATAAAACCAAAAGCAGCCAGTGACATAAGAGCATAGATAATCATATAAAATAAAGCCGGGCTATAAGCAGATGTTGCTAAACCGAGCAAAATAAAACCCATATGACTAATACTAGAATAAGCTAATAAGCGTTTTAAATTCACCTGTGCTAAAGCCCCAAAACTACCCCAAATTATAGATAACATAGCTATAAGATATAAAACATATCCCCACTGGCTATTTAAGCTACCAAAACCTTCATGTAATAATCTTATCGCCATACCAAAAGTCGCTAATTTTGGCGCAGCAGAAATAAATAAAGCTACAGGCGTTGGCGCCCCCTGGTAAACATCAGGAGTCCACATGTGAAAAGGCGCAGCACCAAATTTAAAAGCAATTCCCACACAAATAAAAACTAAGCCCAATATAAAAGCTGCATTAAAACTAGTGTTATTATAATTAGCTATATCAGCTAAAACTAAACTACCTGTCATGCCATAAATTAAAGAAATACCAAATAATAAAATTCCTGAAGCAATAGCCCCCATCACAAAATATTTCAATGCTGCTTCGCCAGCAATAGTAGAATCACGCTGCAAGGCAACCATGGCATAACCGGGCAGAGACAATAATTCTAAACCTAAATATAAAGTTACCATATTGGTGGCACTTACTAGTACCATCATACCTAATAAAGCAAATAAGCCCATAGCATAAAATTCACCAGAAAATATGCGCTTATTTTTTAAAAAATTATCACTGTAATAAAAACTTATCAGTACTGATAAAATCATAAATATTTTTAAGATAAAACTTAAACGATCATTGACGATCATATTGTTTATCAAAGAACTAGCAATAGAAGAGATAGAAGACTCAGAGCTAAAATTATACCCAGCATTAACTAAGAGATCGTGTTGATAAACTACTAGTAGTAATATAATTAATAATACTATATTAGCTAACCAAAATGTGATTTTATAATTCTTGACTGATTTGTTTAAACTTTTATTTAAACTCGCACCCATTTCCACTCTCGGCAGAAAAGAATCTAAGACTAATAAACCTGTTGCTAAGCATAACAAAGCTAATTCTGGTAAGGCTATCAAAATAGCATGACCATACTCTGAATTAAAAAATTGGTTTATTATATTCATGATGTTAAAATCTCAACTGTTTGGTTTACTGTGTGAGTAATACTCGTCGCCATAAGATCAGTTAATAATTTAGGATAAACACCAAAAATTATAACAGTTGCAGCTAAAAGCCCTAACATAAGAGCCTCTCTAGAACCTATATCTTTTAGATTTGCTACTTGTTTATTAGCGACATCTCCAAAAATTACTCGTTTATACATCCATAAAGTAAACGCAGCTGCTAATATCAAAGTAGTTGCTGCAAAAAATGATATCCAAAAGCCTATTTGGAAACTACTGATAATAACCAAAAACTCGCCAACAAACCCAGATGTTCCGGGTAAACCTGCATTCGCCATAGCAAATAACATCATGAAGCTCGCAAAAACTGGCATTGTATTCACTACTCCACCATAGGAATCTATATTTCTAGTATGTAATCTATCGTATAAAACACCAACACATAAGAATAAAGCACCAGAAATAAAACCATGTGAAATCATTTGCAACATAGCACCTTGGATACCCATAGCTGCTGTAATTTTACTCTGCTCAGAGCTTGGATCAGTCAATAAAAATACAAGAAATATCCCTAAAGTCACAAACCCCATATGTGCTATAGAAGAATAAGCTATCAAGCGCTTCATATCTTTTTGGCTAATGGCTACGATGCCTATATAGACTACTGCTATCAAAGACAAATAAACAACAAAATTAGAAAAATACAAACTTCCCAACGGTGCTATAGGAAGACAAAATCTTATTAAGCCATAACCACCCATCTTTAACATAATAGCAGCTAAAATAACTGAGCCCCCGGTAGGTGCTTCTACGTGTGCATGTGGCAACCAAGTGTGTACTGGCCACATTGGTATTTTTACAGCAAAGGCCAAGAAAAAAGCGATAAAAATAAGTTTTTGTACTGTTAGGCTTAAACCTGAGCCAGTTGTACTCAGCATAGTCAGATCATAGCTATTAGCTATATTGCCTAAGTACAATAAAGCAACAAGCATCAAAATAGATCCTAAAAAAGTGTATAAAAAAAACTTTATACTCGCTGCAATTCGATTAGCCCCACCCCATACGCCAATTATTAAAAACATTGGAATAAGCATTGCTTCCCAAAAGAAATAAAACAATAGTGCGTCTCGTGCTGCAAAAACACCACACATCAAACCAGCCATGATCAAAAAAGCCGCTAAATACTGATTCAATTTATTTTTAGTTGCACGCCAGCCTGAAATTACTACTATAGGTGTGAAAAAAGTTGTTAACAAAATCAATGGCAGAGCTATGCCATCTATAGCTAAATCATAATTAATATTAAACGCCGGCAACCAATTTAGATGTTCTTGAAATTGAAAATTTGGGTTATGAACATCAAAACCAGTATATAAACATAAAGATATCAAAAAAGTTACTGTCGACATAACTAACGCTGTGCGACGCACAAAGCCTAGTCTATGCTCACTCGAACCAACGGCTATTAGAAATAAACCTGTAAAAATAGGCAGCCAAATTGTAATACTTAATAAATATTGCGAGAAATCGATCATAATAATTGCCAAACTGATAATATAATTAATATAAGCGTGCCTAATATCATTAAAAAAGTGTAATTATATAAATATCCTTTTTGGATTTTTCTTAAATTAGCAGCAAGAAAGCCAATACTATAAGCTGAACCATTTACTATAGTACTATCTATCAAACCCATATCTACTTGATTAGCTGCGACTTTACTTAAATTACGTGTACCCCGAGCTATGATTTCTTCATTAAATTTATCAAAGCCGTATTTATTCAATAATATTTTATTGAGCCACTGGAAATTATTATATATCCATGTAGACATATCCGGGCATAATACATAGAAAACATACGCAGTAGCAATGCCAGATAACGCTAACCATAAAGGCGCATGAAAAAAAGATTCTAAGCCCATCTTAAACCAACCATGATACTCGTGTATTAAATGCTGCTGAATTAAATCATTATTTGGCAAAACGAAAATTGCATTTCTAAAAAAACCTGTATCTACAGAGCCAAAAATAAAGCTATTGATAGTAATCAAGCCAATAATTACCGATGGAATAGCCAATAAAACTAACGGCACCCAGACTACTGCAGGAGATTCTGCTAAATGCTCCTGTGTATGATGATCCATACGCTCTTTGGTATGAAAAACTACAAAAAACAATCTAAAGCTGTATAAAGCTGTGACAAACACACTAGATAGTACAGCAAAATAGGCAAAACTAGCCCCTGGTAAATCTAATACCCCTACGGCCTCAATAATTAAATCTTTTGAATAAAATCCAGAAAAAAATGGGAAACCTATCAAAGCCAAGCTGCCTAATAGACTAGTAATATAAGTAATCGGCATGTATTTTCTAATATTACCCATGTTCCATATATTTTGCTCATGATGCATGCCCATTATTACTGATCCTGCAGCCAAAAATAATAAAGCTTTGAAAAAAGCATGAGTAAATAAATGAAAAATAGCGATACTATAAACAGACGCGCCAAGCGCTACTACCATGTAACCTAGTTGTGACAACGTAGAATAAGCTATAATACGTTTGATGTCATTTTGGACTATACCTAAAATGCCCATAAACAACGCTGTAACTGCACCAATCACTAAAATAAAACTCCGTGCCGTAGCACTATATTCAAAAATTGGTGACATTCTTGCCACCATGAAGACCCCAGCTGTCACCATAGTTGCAGCATGGATCAAAGCCGAGATAGGAGTTGGACCTTCCATTGAATCAGGCAACCAAACATGCAATGGCACTTGCGCAGATTTTGCCATTGCCCCAATAAATAAACAAATACTAATTAATGTTATGACTGAACAGTTAACATTGGGTAATATTTCTATGATAAGATTTTTTTGATTTACTGTAGCAACATTGCTAAAAATTTCTTGATAGTTAAAACTACCAAAGTACATAAATAAACCTGCAATACCCAATATAAAACCAAAGTCACCAACGCGATTGACCAAGAAAGCCTTTAAATTAGCAAAAATAGCTGTTTCTTTTTTATACCAAAAGCCAATTAATAAATAAGAAACTAAGCCTACCCCTTCCCAACCAAAAAATAATTGGACTAAATTATTAGACATGACCAGCATTAACATAGCAAATGTAAACAGCGAGATATAACTAAAGAATCTGTTATAGCCTGGATCATCTGCCATATAACCTACAGTATAAATATGGACCATCAATGACACAAATGTTACAACGCACATCATCATCACTGTTAATCTATCTATTAAGAAACCAACTTCTAAATTTAAATTGTTAATACTTAGCCAAGTGTAAATGCTGTATTCAGCCTGGTTAGTATCATTAGATAATAAATAATACAAACAATAAAACGATAATAAACAAGAGATCCCAACTGTAGAACATGTTACCCAATGAGCAGCCGAACGACTAATCGACTTGCTGCAAAGCCCGGTGATTAGAGATCCAAACAATGGCGCGAGTACTATATATAATGCAATATTTTCTAACATTAATTAACCCTTTAAAGAATTCAATTGCTCTATATTAATAGTCTGCTTATTTCTAAAATAAACTACTAAAATAGCTAGTCCAATCGCTGACTCAGCAGCAGCAACTGTTAAAATAAAAAACACAAATATTTGACCATGAATATTTTGTAAATAATGAGAAAAGGCGACAAAATTAGTATTTACAGCTAATAGCATTAATTCTATACACATCAATAAAACAATAAGATTTTTTTTATTAATGATTATTCCTGCTATGCTGATACTAAACAGCAGGCTAGAAAATACCAAATAATGAGTGAGAGTTAGCATATATATTTTATATATTTAATTATTATTAAATTTTATTTCAGCGCTTTTATAATTTTTAGCCTATCTGCTTTTGTAGCCTGTGTTTGTTTGCTTATGTTTTGTTTTTTACTAAATTTACTACCACGGAACGTCAAAGAAATAGCAGCTATTATAGCTACCATAAGAATAGCCCCTGCAAGCTCAAAGCTATAAATATAATTAGTATACAACTCTAAGCCTAACTGCTTTGTATTGCTATATTCAGCCGGTACTAAAGCTGGTAGCTTAAAATTTTCTAAACCAAAATAACCACGACCTAGAATATAATATAATATTCCAAAAAAACTGCCTGATAAAATTATAGCCAACGGAAAATGCTTATTGAAGCCTTCTTGCATAGACGATAAATCAACATCTAGCATCATGACCACGAATAAAAATAAGACCATCACAGCACCCACATAGACTACTATTAAGGCTAAAGCTAAAAACTCTGCATTAATCAATAACCACAAACCGCTACTAGCAACAAAAGCTAAAACTAGACTTAACACCGCTTTCACTGGGTGCTTAGAAACTATGACACTTAGACCAGAAACTATGACTATGGTGCTAAGCATATAAAATAAGGCAAGTTTGATGTCTATTATTAAATTCATTATTTTACTTAATTTTATCTAAATCTAAGTCTAAGTCTAACGATACTCGTGATCTTGTTCTCTATCAGCAGCGATCATTTTTTCATATTTATCACCAATTGCTAATAACTGCTCTTTATTTAATACTCTATTTTTAGCCTCTTCAAAATGGTAGCTAGAAACTGAAGTTTCTACAATAGAATCAACAGGACAAGATTCTTCACAAAAACCACAATAGATACATTTGAACATATCTATTTCATATTTCGTAGTTCTTCTAGAACCATCCGCACGTTGTTCTGACTCTATGGTAATAGCCAGCGCTGGACAGACTGCTTCGCATAATTTGCAAGCAATGCAACGTTCCTCGCCATTAGGATAACGACGCAGAGCATGCATGCCACGAAATCTTGGTGATTTAGGGGTTTCTTCTTCTGGAAATTGAACAGTCACTTTTTTCTTGAAAAAATGCTTACCAGTTAGCTTTAAGCCAAGCAATAATTCCCAAAGAAACAAACTTTTTAGATAATGCTTTATTTTCTTAAACACTGTACCAAGGTCCTATGTTAAATCTTACCATAAAGGCTACTACAAAAATCCAGACGACTGTTAGCGGAATAAAAACTTTCCAACCTAAACGCATTAATTGATCATATCTATATCTCGGAAAAGTAGCCCGGAACCATAAATATAATAACAAGAAAAAAGAAATTTTTATAAAAAGCCATATAATACCCGGAACATAGCTAAAAATAGGTTCTAAATATGGAATTCCTGCAAATGGTGATAACCAACCACCGAGATAAAATAACGACGCTATTGTCGCCATCAGAATCATATTAGCATATTCAGCTAAGAAAAAGATAGCAAAGGTCATACCACCATATTCTACGTGAAATCCTGCAACAATCTCAGACTCTCCCTCAGCTAAATCAAATGGTGCTCGATTAGTTTCAGCAACAGCACAGATCCAATGAATAACAAATAAGGGGAACAATGGCAGCCAGTACCAGTGTAAAATACCACCGGCTTGAGCATTGACTATATCAGATAAATTTAAACTTTTGGCTGACATTAAGACACCAATTAAGGCAAAACCCATAGCTATTTCATAAGATACTATTTGAGCAGCTGATCGAATAGCTCCCAAGAAAGCATATTTAGAATTTGATGCCCAACCAGCAATAATAACTCCATAGACACCCAAAGATGTCATAGCTAAAATATATAACACTCCGGCATTGATATTCGCTAAGACTAATTCTGAGCCAAATGGTATGACAGCCCACGCTGCAATAGCAGGACCCATTGACAAGACAGGCGCAATAATAAACAAATAAACATTAGATTTACGAGGAAAAATAATTTCTTTAAATAACAATTTAAGTCCGTCTGCAATAGGCTGTAGTAAACCAAATGGCCCCACTCGATTTGGTCCAATTCGATCCTGCATATAACCGATTACTTTACGTTCTGCTAACGTTAAATAAGCTACAGCTAATAAGACACATAAGACCACAAAGACTACTTTGCCAAAGAGCAATCCTATATTAAATAAACTATTTATATCCGTAAAATCTAGCATTATATTATCTGTTTTTATTTTATCTATCTTTACTAATTATTACTTGTCTATAAGGCTTACTGATCTCTAAAGTTTCTTTATAGCCCGTTGATAAATAAACCGTCTGAGACGGTAATTTATTATCAATTATTACTGGCAATTTAATTTCAGATTTTAGGTTATTAATATCTGAAATTTTTACTAACTGTTTATTTTTAAGATCTAATTTTTCTGCAAGCTCCTGGTTTACAGACAAATACTGCCCTGCCTGAGCATCAGTAGTCTGCTGTAAACTTGCTGCACGGCGGACTATATTATCCGTACGATAGCAGTTGACTTCTGAAACCAGCATAGCAGTTACCAATGAACGTGAATCTGAATCTGAGCTTGGATTAGGATTAGATATTAAACCATCTGAATTAACAAAATTTTTATCAGCTTTGTTTTTTTGATACAAATCAAAAGCATCTGCTTTTACATCTAGACTGGAATTATAATTAAAATCTTCTGATAAATTTAATAGCTGACCTAGAGCACACAGAATTTTCCAACCTGGACGCACGGCGCTCTCAACAGAAGCAGAAACTACAGCTTTAAACGACTGCCATTTGCCTTCAAGATTAACAAAAGTTCCTGAAGTTTCAGTAAATGGCGCTAACGGTAAGACTATGTTAGCATATTCTGCCATGGTATCACTCAAAAACGGCGAAAAACAAATAACTTTGTTAGCATTTTTAAGCTTTTGAACTACTGCATGGCCATTATAGCAATCAAACTCTGGTTCAATATTGAATAATAAATACGTACCTGATCTATCTGTATCTGGTTTATTATATAAATCTAAATTTTTATTTTTAATTAAATAATATAACCCATGAGTATTAGCCCCATCAGTGCTGATTATAATATTATTATTTTTATTAAGACTATTTAATAAATCATAAATTTTAGCCCAGTCTGGATGATCTAAAACTAATTGACCTACTATGATAAAATTATAATCATTAGATAGTATTTTAGTTATTTCCGCCAGCATAGTCTCAGCTGGAACTATTTTTTCATTATGTAAATTAAAGTTCCAATCGTAACCAACAGGATTCACAGCATCTACTTTAGCACCAGCTAAACTAGCTTTACGAATACGATGATTCAACAATGGCATAGACTTACGAGGACAACCGCCGAGAATTAAAATATTTTCAGCTTTTTCTAAATCACTTAATTTAAATATATTATCTTCTGTATTTATTTTATTAAATAATTTTAACCCAGGGTTTCTTAATTTGAATTCTATATTATTATCAGCTCCTAAAGCGCCTATTAATTTCTGTAAAAGATACCCTTCTTCTACAGTTGCGCTTGGAGACAACAAAGTGATTAAATCTTGAGTATTAATAGACTCTGCAACTAAAGCTAGAGCCTGATCCCAGCTTATTTCTTTGAGAATCCCACTTTCGCTTCTTGCCATGGGGACATGCAATCTTTCTGCATGTTTTAAGCCTTCATAACTAAATCTATCACGATCTGATAACCATACTTCGTTAATAGCTTCATTTTCTTTGGGAACAACCCGCTTTAAGTTATTCCGCAAAGAATGAACATAGATATTGGATCCAATAGCATCATGCGGGGCTATAGTTGGCCTTTGTTGTAGCTCCCAAGCACGCGCAGAAAATCTATAGGGCTTAGATGTTAAAGCACCAACAGGACATAGATCAATCATATTTCCAGATAATTCAGAGTCTACAGTATTATTTAAAAAGCTTCTAATCTCTGTATTTTCGCCGCGATTTATTCCACCTAACTCTTTCATCCCAGCAACTTCTTCACCAAAACGCACACAACGAGTACAGTGGATACATCTGGTCATGCCAGTTGCTATTAAGGGCCCAATATTTTCATCTTTTACTGAGCGCTTACCACGATTAAATCTTGAGATATCGTTTCCGTAGCCCATAGAAACATCTTGAAGTTCACATTCACCACCTTGATCACAGATCGGGCAATCTAACGGATGGTTAATTAATAAGAATTCCATAACAGAACGCTGAGCTAATAAAGCAACTGGAGATTGAGTCTTTACAACCATGCCTTCCGTAACTGGCGTCGCACAAGCAGGCAAAGGCTTTGGCGCTTTTACAACTTCTACTAAACACATACGACAATTGGCAGCGATCGATAACTTTTTATGATAGCAAAAACGAGGGATCGCAATATCTGCTGCATCCGCAGCTTCAATAATTGACGAACCTGGTTTTACCTCAAGTTCTCTACCATCTATCTCTAGCTTTATCATAATTTATTAAATTACCTTGGATTACCTTTACACTTTGCCGCAAACTCAGATTTAAAATGCTTTAAAAAACTTTGAACAGGCATTGCTGCAGCATCTGCTAACGCACAAATAGTTCTGCCCATCATACCACCAGCTATGTCATGTAACAAATCTAGATCTTTTAATGTTGCATGACCATGGTATATATCATGCACCATGCGTGCCACCCAACCAGTTCCCTCTCGACATGGAGTGCATTGACCACAAGATTCTTCAGAATAAAAATGAGAAATTCTTGCTAAAACTTCTACCATACAGGTATTTTCATCCATAATAATAACAGCGCCAGAGCCCAGCATAGAGCCAGCTGATGCTATTGAATCATAGTCCATGGTTAATCCCATCATAACATCACCTGGTAACACTGGCACTGAAGAACCACCTGGGATTACAGCTTTTAATTTGCGACCATTTTTCATACCACCGGCCATTTCTAATAATTCAGCAAATGGCGTCCCTAATGGGATCTCAAAATTTCCTGGTTTAGTGACATGCCCCGATACGCTAAATAGTTTTACCCCGCCATTATTAGGCTTACCAAGATCTAAAAACCATTGACCGCCTTTTTCTAATATAACGGGCACAGAAGCATAACTTTCAGTATTATTAATATTAGTTGGGCGGCCGTATAAACCAAAATTTGCCGGAAATGGCGGTTTATAACGCGGCATGCCTTTTTTGCCTTCCAAAGACTCTAATAAAGCTGTTTCTTCACCACATATATAAGCACCAGCGCCAGTGACATTATGTAACTGAAAATTAATACCAGAATTACAAATATTTTCACCTATTAAACCGGCAACACGAGCTTCTTTTAAAGCTTGCTCCATGCGCTCAATTGGCTCTGCGTATTCTGCCCGAATGTAATTATACCCAACTGTTGCGTTCATTATATAACCACCAATTGCCATGCCTTCTATTAATTGGTGCGGATTGTAGCGCATGATATCTCGATCTTTACAAGTTCCAGGTTCGCCTTCATCCGAGTTACAGACAACATATTTTTGCCCTGGAGCATTTCTGTTTACGAAGCTCCATTTTAATCCTGTTGGAAACCCTGCACCACCACGTCCTCTAAGTGCAGATAACTTTAATTCTTTTATTAACTCATTGGGATCAGGTTTTTCAGCCAAAATTTTACGCCATATTTTATAACCACCAATACTTTCGTATGTTGACAACTCCCATGAGTTCTCAAGATGTATTGTGCGGAAACAAACTTCATTGACCATAATTATTTTTTATTCTCAATTTATTTCTAATTATTCTAAATTGTTTAAAATATTATCAATTTTTTCAATAGTTAAATTTTCATAATATTTACTGCCAATTTGCATCATTGGCGCTGCAGTGCAAGCCCCTAAGCATTCTACTTCTTTTAGAGTAAATTTACCGTCTGCAGTAGTTTGTTTAAAACTAATGCCTAGTCTTTTTTCTAGATGTTTTACAACTTCTTTAGAGCCGCATAACATACAAGACAAATTAGTACAAACACATATTTTATATTTACCAACTGGTTTGTGCTCATACATAGAATAAAATGTCGCTGATTCTTCAGCAGTTATTCTAGGAATATTTAAATAGTCTGCTACTGCTGCTACTAGATCAGCCGTAAGATAGCCATTATTCTGTTCTTGTGCAATAAACAACCCAGCAATTAGAGCTGATTGTTTACGATCTTCTGGAAATTTTCTTATCCAAACATCTATTTTTTGTTTAGAGTTATCTGATAATAAGTTTAATAAATTATTATTTTTAATATTATGCTCCATTATCGATCGACCTCACCAAAGACTATGTCTTGAGTCCCTATTACAGCTACCACATCAGCTAACATATGACCTTTGACCATTTCGTTTAAGGCCGATAAATGGGCAAAACCAGCAGCTCTAATTTTTACTCGATAAGGCTTATTTGCACCATCAGAAATCATATAGACACCAAATTCTCCTTTTGGGTGCTCTACTGCTGAGTAAACCTCTCCCTCTGGGACACAATAACCTTCTGTGAATAACTTAAAATGATGAATTTGGCTTTCCATGCTAGATTTCATGTTTTTACGCCGAGGGGGAACTATTTTATGATTATCTAACATAACAGACCCAGGATTAGCCCGTAACCAATTAACACACTGCTTAATAATTTTATTAGATTGTCTCATTTCTTCGACGCGTACTAAATAGCGATCATAGCAGTCGCCATTTGTACCTATAGGTATATCAAAATCTAATTTATCATACACTGAATAAACTTGTTTTTTGCGTAAATCCCATGCTATGCCTGAGCCTCTTAACATAGGGCCTGTGAATCCTAGTTGTTTAGCTCTTTCAGGGCTCACAATAGCAACGTCTACAGTACGCTGTTTCCAAATTCTATTATCAGTTAATAAAGTCTCGTACTCATCAACACAAGCAGGGAATCTTTTAGTAAAGTCATCGATAAAATCTAACAGACTGCCTTGGCGGTTATAGTTTCTTGCTTTAGTTTCTTTTGTGTTATGCCATTTTGATTCTTTGTATTGTGGCATGGTATTCGGCAAATCGCGATAAACACCACCTGGCCTATAGTAAGTCGCATGCATTCTGGAGCCTGATGCAGCTTCATAGCAATCTAGCAAATCTTCACGTTCACGAAAACAGTATAAAAATACTGTCATAGCGCCTATATCTAAGCTATGCGCACCTAGCCATAATAAATGATTTAATATTCTGGTTATCTCATCAAACATAACTCGAATATACTGAGCTCTTACAGGGGCTTCTATCCTTAATAACTTTTCTATAGCTCGTACATAAGCATGCTCATTACACATCATTGATACGTAATCAAGGCGGTCCATATACCCAATACTTTGATTATAAGGCTTATTTTCAGCTAGTTTTTCAGTTGCACGATGTAACAGACCAATATGCGGATCAGCATTTGTTATTGTTTCCCCGTCCATATCCAAAATTAGACGTAGTACACCATGAGCTGCTGGATGCTGCGGGCCAAAATTAAGTGTGTAATTTTGAAACTCTGACATTGTATTAAATTAAATTAAATTAAATTATATATATTTATTATATTGTTACGTTTCTATTATCTTGTCTTATTACTTTAGGCACTAATATTCTGGGCTCCACTGTCACAGGTCTATAGACTACTCGTTTAAGTTCTTCGTTGTAATGCACTTCGACATTACCACTTAAAGGAAAGTCTTTACGGAAAGGATGGCCAACAAAGCCATAGTCCGTCAAAATTCTGCGCAAGTCCGGGTGGCCAATAAATACTATACCAAATAAATCAAACGCTTCGCGCTCAAACCAGTTAGCTGAGTTCCAGATATCTACTACAGAGTCTATTTGAGGTGGTTCACCACCAAGATAGCATTTGATTCGTAATCTTGTGTTAAATTCTAATGATAATAAATGGTAAACGACAGCAAAACGTTTAGTGTAATTAAATTTTGTATTTGTTTCTTTAGCATCGGGTTCAACACCACGACTAAAGCCACTGCTCGTAGGTTCTTTAGTCTGCCATTGCGTTAACCCGTAAGCTAAATAATCTACGCCACAGATATCAATTAGTTGATCAAATCTGTAATGCTCATTGTCGCGTAAAAACTTAGCTAATGACTTAAAACTACTTAAATCAGCAGTAGTAGTTTCCAGACAAGGCATATCATGTAAAGTTTCATCCAAGGATATATTATTGACTATATCTGGAAACAGTTTTTTTACAACTTCTAGATGCTCGACTTGTTGTTTTAATTTGCTATTAATCTCGCTCATTTTTATCTAATCTCTAGCAATAGTATTAGTAGCCTTAATCTTTTTTTGTAGCTGAATGATTCCATATAACAACGCCTCTGCTGTTGGCGGACAGCCTGGAACATAGATATCTACAGGTACAATACGATCACAACCACGAACAACTGAATAAGAATAATGATAATAACCACCGCCATTTGCACATGATCCCATTGAGATCACCCATCTTGGCTCTGGCATTTGATCATAGACTCGTCTTAAAGCTGGAGCCATCTTATTACACAAAGTTCCAGCAACAATCATGACATCGGATTGGCGTGGACTTGGTCGAAAGAAAATACCAAAGCGATCGAGATCATAACGTGAAGCACCAGCATGCATCATTTCAACCGCACAACAAGCCAGTCCAAAAGACATAGGCCACATCGAGCCAGTTCTAGCCCAATTAATAAGCTTATCTAAAGACGTTGTAACAAAACCTTGATTGAGTAAATTTTCTATTCCCATTCTAACGCACCTTTTTGCCACTCATAGATAAAGCCTACTACTAAGAGTACTAAAAAAAACAACATAGCTGAAAAACCAAGCCAGTTAATTTTATCTATTACTGTTGCCCAAGGTAAAAGAAAAGCAACTTCTAGATCAAAAATGATAAATAAAATAGATACTAAATAAAATCTCACATCAAACTTACTACGTGCATCACCAAAAGGATCAAAACCACACTCATAGGGATTAACTTTTTCTAGATAGGGCTTATGCGGGGCTAAAAGTCTGCCTAATAGCAAAGGTAATATTCCGATAGCTAAACCAAGACCAATAAAAAATAAAATAGGTATATAGTTGTTTAACATGTGTAACAAAACTCAAATCTATTATATTGAGAATTAGTGCCGAAGGCCGGACTCGAACCGGCACGACTTGCGCCACTGCCCCCTCAAGACAGCGTGTCTACCAATTCCACCACTTCGGCAGGCACATTATTTATCAATCAAGATTACATCAAACTGAACAAAACTTCTAGTTATTTTTGTTATTTTTGGCTGGTAAATTAGGTACATCGCTATTATCTTTTTCAATTTGATCAACTTGAGAAGTTTGTGAAGTAGGGAATACACCTAGATCAGCACGTCTATTTTTAGCTAAAATAGCAGTTAAGCTAATACTAGTAACACAAAAGCAAAAAGCTAAGACACAGGTTGCTTTATATAAAACACCACCTGATCCTTGGCTACCAAAAACAGTATTTGATGCACCACCACCAAAAGTTGCACCTATATCAGCACCTTTGCCATGCTGTAAAAAAACTAACACAATAATAGCCAAAGCTACCAATGTATGAACGACTAAAACCAATTGATATAACATTATTACCTTCCTGTTGCTGCACAAATTTGTATAAACGACTTAGCATCTAAAGATGCCCCGCCAATTAAACCACCATTGATATCAGGTTGTGAAAATAAATCTTTGGCATTATTAGGTTTTACACTACCACCATAAATAATTCTTATTTTATTAGATAGATTTATTGATAAAAACTTACCTAATTGCTCTCTAATAAAACAGTGAACTTCTTGTGCTTGTTGCGGCGTTGCAACCTCGCCAGTACCAATGGCCCACACAGGCTCATAAGCAACAACAAAGTTATCAGCTGTTATATTATTATTACAATAATCTAGTACTGCTGCTAATTGTCGACCAACTGTATTATAAGTCTGTTCAGACTGTCTTTGCTCAAGACTTTCCCCGACGCATACTATAGCACATAGCCCATATGATAATACTTGTTCAGCCTTTTTAGCAACTAATATATCACTCTCCTGACACAAAGTACGTCGCTCTGAATGACCTAGTATCACATATTTAACAGAAAAATCACTAAGCATGCTAACTGAAACCTGGCCAGTATAAGCGCCATTGTTATACTCAGACACATCTTGTGCACCAGAAGAAATAAGAGAACTATTATTGTTTAATTTTTTTATATCATTTTGTAACTGCCCCAAATAAACATAACTAGGAGCAATAATTATATCTGTGTTACTGTCTATTTTTATATCTCTACTCAAATCTAAATAATCAGCAAACCATTTATTATTTTCTGCAACACTTCCGTGCATTTTCCAATTGGCAACTACTAACGGCCGGAGGGAATCTAACATTATATTTCCTAATACTTCTAAATCTGACACCTTTTGCTAACCACTTGCACATTCTGCTTTAATCAAATCACCTAATTGATGAGCATATTTCTCAATTTCAGTTAAACGGTCGCCTTCAACCATAACTCTGATCAATGGCTCCGTGCCAGATTTGCGTACTAATAAGCGACCATTATTTGCCAGTTGATGCTCTATATCTAAAACTGCTGAAGTAATATTTGAGCGTTTTAAGATATCATCACTATTAATTTTGCTAATTTTACTAATTTGATTAGCGTTATTGCCTAAATCAATATTTAACATTACTTGCGGGTATTTATGAAAATCGTTAACTAATTCATCCAGAGATAAACCTGTTTTACCTAAAGTAGAAATGATTAATAAAGCAGCAATAAGACCATCGCCAGTAGAAATTTGATCTAAATTTATTATATGCCCCGACGTCTCACCGCCTAACACCCAATTTTTTTCTAAAAGTTTTCCAAGCACATATCGATCACCAACTTGTGCCCGTAAAAAATCTATTCCTCTACACTGCATAGCCTGTTCTAAACCAAGGTTACTCATCAATGTACCAACTAAGCCAGGTACAGCTTGGTTCATCCTTAATTTTTCACAGGCTAGAATGTACAAAATTTGATCGCCATCTATAATTTCGCCTTTAGCACTTACTAAAATAACGCGATCACCATCACCATCAAAAGCAATGCCCAGATCTGCCGAATGTTCTCTAACTAAACTTGATAATTTTTTTAATCCCTGTTTGCAAGCTGCACCACATTCTTGATTAATATTAAATCCATTGGGCTCATTATTAATAACTATCAAATTCGAGCTACTTAATATTTCAGGAGCAATTTTATACATCGCGCCATTTGAACAATCCAGAACTATTTTTAAATTTTTAATATAATCCAAACTAGCAGCATTATTAATTTTATTAATTATTTCTTTACAATAATCAATATAACAATCAGCCAAACTAGTATTATGAATAATTTTTCCTAGATGATTTGAATTTGTATTTAATTTAACATGATTATTAATATTATTATTTAAAACATTTTCAATATTACATTCTTGCTGATCTGATAATTTATTCCCAGTATTATCAAAAAACTTAATGCCATTATCATAATAGGGGTTATGGGAAGCACTAATGACTATACCAGCATCAGCTTTTAATTTTTTTGTTAAATAAGCGCAAGCAGGGGTGGGTAAAATGCCTACATCACTTACTGAAACTCCCGTACTGCAAATGCCGACACTTAATGCCGCTTGAAGCATGTCACCAGAGATTCTCGGATCACGTGCTACTAATATATTTTCACCACCAAAAACTACACCAATGGCACGACCTATTTCTTGAACTAGGGCTGGGCTTAAGTTCTCATCATCAACTCGCCCTCTAATCCCATCTGTCCCAAAGTACTTGCGGTTATTACTCATAAGATCTACTCATCTATACAATTACCATCTTCTAAGATGGCGTATACTAAATCAATGGCCTGTCTAGTTGCTTTTACATCATGACAACGAATTATACCTGCACCACGTTCAATTGCCATAGTAGCTAATGCTATGCTCGCGCATAGTCTATCATCAATTGCCACACTTCCCTTCATGTTTTTTTCAATCATTGATTTGCGTGATAGACCAACGACTAAAGGACAGCCAAGCTCCTGAAACTTATTTAAATATTTTAATAACGACGCATTATCAAACCAAGTTTTTCCAAAGCCAAAGCCTGGATCAAGCAAAATATTTTGTCTTTTAATGCCAAATTTACGACAGATCTCAATTCGATGCTGGAAAAAATTAAAAACATCTGTAAAAACATGTTCATAACGAGGCTGGCGCTGCATATTTCTGGGCTTACCCTGCATATGCATTAGTATAACTGGTATCTCTGCAGCAGCTAGAATATTTAAACCATCTCTAATCTCATCCCGCTCCCGTAATGCTCTAATATCGTTGATAATATCAACTTTTAATTTTATAACTTCTTCCATGACCTTGGGTTTATACGTATCAACGGAAACTAATATACTAAATTCTTGAACAATTTTTTCAAGTATGGGGCATAAACGATCCAACTCTTCTTGAGCTGAGATCTCTATCGCCCCAGGCCGAGAAGATTCAGCTCCAACATCAATAATATCTACACCTTGAGTAACCATTTCTTCTACACGACGCAAGGCATGCTTGAGATCAAAATATTTACCACCATCAGAAAAAGAGTCAGGAGTAATATTTAACACCCCCATAATATTAGGCTTAGTTAAGTCTAAAATTTTATTTCTGATTTTAATAATTTTTCCTAAAGAGCCTATAGAAATAGAAGCAGTACTATCAGCTATAGCGGAAAGAGCAGGACTGTTTCGCATACAATTAATCCTAAATCCTAATATGCAACATCAGCTTCTGGACGTTTATTATCTAAACTATAATCTGATGTAACAGCACCAGAAGATGGCGGCTTTTTAGCCTTAGGTGTATCATCCCATCCTTTTGGCGGTGTTGGTTCACGCCCAGACATGATCTCATTAACTTGGAGAGCATCCAAAGTTTCATATTTAATCAAAGCTGTTGCCATAGCATGCAAAATATCTATATTATCAGTTAATATTTTATAAGCACGTTCGTAGTTTCTATCTATCAGTGCTCGTACTTCTTGATCGATTTGTCTAGAAGTATCATCAGCAATTGCTTTGTGCTTAGTAACAGAATGCCCTAAGAAAACTTCACCTTCGTCTTCAGTATACAACAATGGTCCCATCTTCTTTGATAAACCCCATTTAGCAACCATATTTCTAGCGACTTCGGTAGCTTTCTGAATATCATTGCTAGCACCAGTCGTTACACCATCTTCACCATGAATAATTTCTTCTGCAATACGACCACCAAACATCACAGACAATTGTGATTCTAAATAACGTTTAGAACGGCTTACAGCATCATATTCAGGTAAATACATTGTTACTCCTAAAGCCCGACCACGAGGTATAATCGTAACTTTATAGATAGGATCATATTCTGGTACTAACCTGCCCACTATAGCGTGACCAGCTTCATGATAAGCCGTATTAAGTTTTTCTTCTTCCCGCATAATCATAGTACGACGTTCAGCACCCATCAGAATTTTATCACGCGCTCTATCTAAAGACTCCATGTCTACCTTAGTCTTATTAGCCCGAGCTGCTAGAAGAGCAGCTTCGTTTACTAAATTAGCCAAATCAGCCCCTGAAAAACCTGGAGTGCCTCGTGCAATAGTTTTTGTAACGACGTCATCAGCTACTGAAACTTTACGAATATGGACGTCTAGAATTTGCTCACGGCCTCTGATATCTGGAAGCCCAACAATAACCTGACGATCAAATCTGCCTGGACGTAATAACGCCGGATCTAGCACATCTGGGCGGTTAGTAGCAGCAATAACAATCACTCCTTCACTGCCCTCGAACCCATCCATTTCTACTAATAATTGATTTAGAGTCTGCTCACGTTCATCATGGCCACCCCCTAGTCCAGCACCACGATGACGGCCTACAGCATCAATCTCATCTATAAAGATAATACAAGGAGCTTGTCGTTTAGCTTGCTCAAACATATCTCGAACCCGTGAGGCACCTACCCCAACAAACATTTCGACAAAATCAGATCCTGATATAGTAAAAAATGGCACCTTAGCTTCACCAGCGATGGCTTTTGCTAATAAAGTCTTTCCTGTTCCTGGAGGACCAATCATCAGAACCCCTCTGGGGATTCTTCCTCCTAAATTTTGAAACTTTTCAGGCTCTCTGAGAAACTCTACAAGCTCTTCGACGTCTTCTTTGGCTTCGTCCACCCCTGCTACATCGGCAAAAGTCACTTTAACCTGGTCCTCACTTAATAAACGCGCCCTGCTCTTGCCAAATGACATAGCACCACGACCGCCAGCACCTTGCATCTGACGTAAGATATAAATCCACAGGCCTATAAATAAAATAACAGGAAACGAATTGGCTAAAATAGTAAACAAGAAACTGCGATGTTCTGGCGGTTTGCCATCGATACCTACTTGGTAGTGCATTAAGTCATTAATTAAATCTTTGTCTTCGTTAAATGGCAAATAAGTAATAAACTTAGAGCCGTCTTTGTTTTCTCCAGTAATTTTGCGAGTGTCAGGGTCGACAGTAATTTTAGAAACCTGGCCATCACGAACTTTTAATAAAAACTTAGAATATTCTGCTCGAGATACGTTAGTTTGTTGAGGGCCAAAGTTACTGAAAATTGACATTAAAACTATAGCTAAAATAAGCCACAGAAATAAATTCTTTATCATGTCATTCATAATTAATGCTAGCCCCTATTATTGAATATACTTCTCATTAAAAAAATTATGTTATTTATTATAATATCGCTTATTATTTTTGCTCATATTTTGAAGTATAGTCGCTAGCCAATAAATACACCTCTTTTGACTCAGTTCTCGAGGACATTGGCTTTCGAATCAACAACTTAGAGAAATCTTGTTTTATATTTTTAGTGAGGTTTTCAAAATTTGCTCCATGGAAAGCCTTACTTAAAAAAATACCATTTTTTTTCAAGACTAATCTCGCAAAGTCATAAGCAAGCTCGACTAAATGCATACTTTTAGCCTGATCGACTGTTGCAATACCTGTTAAATTAGGTGACATATCAGAAATAACAACATCTGCTTTTTTACCACCTAATAGCTCTAGTAACTGCTGTTGAATAGTATCTTCAGTAAAATCGCCTTGTATAAAAGTCACGTTATTTATAAAAGCCATAGGTAACAGATCGACCGCCAATACTTTGCCGTTCTTTCCAACTAAATCAGCAGCGACCTGCGACCAACCACCAGGCGTTGATCCCAAATCAACTACTATCATGCCTGATCTTAATATGCGGTCTTTTTCATTAATTTCAAGTAGTTTATATGCAGCACGCGAACGGTAGCCTTCTTTTCTAGATTTGATGATATAGGGATCTTGATTCTGCTTACTAAACCACGACCGAGACTTACTACTACGGTTACTTCTTTTTACCATTTTATATTAGATTTAGATGCGGATTTTGTATAAGTTATATTCTATCTGGTTATTGTCCGCTCCAGCAACATAAAATATTTTATCATTGATGATATTATTATTACCATCAAGTTTGGCAACAATCAAACCCGGGACCCCGGGCAATCTGATAGCATCATAGATTACTTGATTGTTGAGTATAGCATTTCCTAACTCTTGGCTAACAGCTATTTTAGCCAGCTCCTCATAATTTAAGCCAGCTAATTGAACAGCATTTTTTAAATTATCTAAACCAATTGGCACAGGAAGAGAAGAGTCTAATCTAGTTAATTGATCATGCAACTCTTGAAATTTATTCTGAGTAAAAGCAGCTAAAGCAATTTCGGCCACATGTTTAGATGTATCTGCCAACATACCAACTGGTCGGTAAATAATTTTATATTTATTTTTAGCAAGCTCCCTTTTTAAAATTACTTGCAGCTCCCTGCTGTAATTACAATTATAATCATAAAAAACGACAATAGTTGAAATAATTTGAGTAGGTTGGGCAGGTTGGGCAGGTTGAGTAGTAAATGGGTTAAAAACTGGGTTTTTACCAGGATTAAATAAATCTGTTTTATTTTTTACTATTTCAGAAATTAACTCAGCTCCTGGAGCTAAAGCTCCAGTAGGAGCCGGAGCAGTAGGTAAGTTAGGCGAAGAGCCTTGAAAAACTTGGGCCTGACCATAGACTGTATTTAGATTAAATATAAAACTCAATATAAAACTAAATATTACGAGAGAATTTTTTTTCTTATTCTTATTCATATTTATATTTAAGCTTTACCTATAGCAGCAATTGCAGTATCTAAACTGTATTGATCTGAGCCAATAAAATAAATATATTTTTTATCATTATTAGCATTAGATAAGATAATTACTGGCACAGCATTTTTATATTCTTGACCAAACATACTTGGCAAAGGCAACGCTTCAAAATCTTGCTTATTTTTATCCATTTCTTGTTGGATCTTTTTTAAATCTGCCGAACTAGGATTAATTAATTTATTAAAATCAAGACCTTGTCTTTGTGCTATGCCTTGAAGATGCGCAAGCATAATAGGAGAATCAATTTTTATTATTTCTAAATTTAATTGCTTAAATAAATTGCCTGACATATTTTTAGCATTTAAAACTGCCTGTAAAACATCTTTTGAATTGAAACCATAGTCCATAGGCCGATAAACAATTTTTACATTTTTTGTTTTGGCATAATCTTGATTATATAGTAACTTAAGCAGATCACGACTTGACGGACAATTGTAATCATAAAAAACTGTTAGAGTCACATTTCCGCTACCTTCTACAGGTAAAGTTATGTCATTTGTTTTCAATAAGTTACTATTTAGAACAAGCTGAGACTGCTGCCCGTCATAATCAGCATAATGTTGCGCTAGAACTGAAGCAGTAAAAAAAACAAAACTTAACAGAATTAATCTAATTAACTTGCTATATAAAATCATTATTTTTCCTGTAATTTTAATTTAAATAATATTTATATTTTATATTTAGACTAGCTCAATATAAATTAACTGCAATGTTATTTATTCTGACTCTACTTTCTTATAAATATAATCATAATAATTTTTATCCGGAGAGTCACCAAATGAGCCTACTTGCATATTACACTCACCCATTTTTATTGCTTCACAGTATATCTTACCATCCTGATCTCTACGATGAACATAAAAACAACTTGTTTGAGAATTACAATAATCAAAACATTTTTTCAATGTTATATCAATTTCAGTTCTATGATCCCCAACTGCAGCAAACATCTGGGGAGCTTTTTCGCAGTACATCCCTTTAATAGTTAACTTTTCAGTCTTATCTGAAACTTTGAAATTGCCGTCAGAACTTCCAGAAAAAGCTGATGTATAAACATAATCATATTGCTGATTGTCAGAAGATCCACTTGCCACTATACAACCTTTCACAGTGTAACATGTAATCCGATTATTATTTTTACTCTGATCTCGATAAACCATACAATTTAATGGCGAAGCAGTACATTGCCCAAGGCATTGATTCAATGTAGCATCTTTCGCCTGAGTAAGATTATTTTGGGCTGAGAAGATTTTGGACATGGGCTCAGCACATTTCAAACCTGGGTGCTCCTCTAGCTTCAATAAAGAATCTATAGCAGTTTGTAAATTTCCCTCATTGGAGCCAGCGGAATAAATATATTTTTTATTTGCAGTAGGTATAGATATGACAACAACTGGTAAGGCACTTTTATAATTCTGGGTCAATGAGGCTGGAAAAGGTAATGCATCAAAATCTGCTTTATTGCTACTTATTTGTGCTTTTGCTTGCTGCAAATCCTCATCAGTTAATTTGGTAATATCTATAAGATAGTCATAGAAAGGTTCTTTATCTTTTAACACTTTTAGTGTAGGTGTAATTTTCGAATCAACAAACTTAAAAAAATTCAAGTGATCAGGATATTTATATTTAAAAGCTAGAAGATATTCCAGAAATTTACTAGAGTCATAGCCATAGTCCATTGGGCGGTACACTACTTTAAAGTTCATCTGAGGATATTTTGGTAAAATTTTTGGTATAGTATTTGCTATAAGCTCTCTACTTGGCACACAATGGTAATCAAAAAATACTGTCAATACTATGTCATAGCCCTGTATGAAACCACTAGCAATAAATGACTTATCGTCGGTTTTGAGTAAATTTCTATCTAAAACTATTCTGGCTCTAGTGTCATCATACGCGCCATATTGTTGGGCATGTACTAGGCTGCAAAAATAAGCAGAAATGAGAAATGTAAGTAACTTTCTTAACAAAATCATAGATAACACAAGAATTAATTAATAAATTAATTTAAGCATAGACTAGAGCATATTATCTTGCATACTATAATTATATGATATATGAGCAAAAATAATTTCAAGTTTGTTTAATATGAACGAAAATTCTCTTAATAAATATATTATCTATTCTTTGATAGTTCATACTGTTGTGATCACTGTATTTAGCCTCAAATGGTATGTTTACAGAACTAAATCAACAGCTAGCTCAAACATAGAAGTAACACTTGTATCAACTAGAACTAAAGAAAAGCCTATTAACCCAGATTATATAGCACAAGCAAATAATATTGGAGGAGGAACATTAGAAGAAAAAAACATCCCTACTAATATAGCTAAACCACTATTTCATACTGACGAACTTAATAAAGTAGACATAAAATCTCAAATACCAAAATTTCATCTAGTAACTAGAAAGCCTATACAATTAGCCAATAAAAATAATTCAATTACCTCGAAAAATACTGATTTAAATAGTGTCTCTGATAGCAATAAAGATATTTATAAATCATCCCAAAAAGAAATTACTAGTCATAATATAGACCCTGATTTTCTCGATCCAGCTGATCTTCAGCAGATCTCAAGTCTAATCAATAAAATAGATCATCGAGCTAATCTATTAGCTAAACGTCCTAAGCGACGCTTTGTCTCAGCCTCGACATTAGCTAGTATTGACGCAGAGTATCTTACTAATTGGCGTAACAAAATAGAATATTTCGGTAATAAATATTACCCAGAAGCAGCAATAGCTCGCAACCTATCTGGAGAGGTATTACTATCCGTTGCGGTTAAATCAAACGGAACCATAGAAAAAGTTAAAGTCGAGAAGAGCTCCGGAATTAAGATTTTAGATGAAGCAGCAGTACAAACTGTTCATATAGCTGCTCCGTTTCCGCCATTTGATCGCAATTTAAAACAAAGCACAGATATTATTGAAATAGTCAGAACCTGGCGGTTTAATAAAAACAATTTTAGCATGGGTTAATATATTATATTAAACCCATTTTAATAATTGACTACGTGAACCAAAAAAACGAATTAAAATTAATAAACATCCCACGGTGATCACTGATGCTAATATAGCATAACTCACAAAGCTAGCAGTAAATAAATCTGTTTTGATAATACCTATCGCTAAACGATCTATTAAGATTAAACCAAAGATAAGTAGGCACTGTTGAATCAAGGGCAAAAAAGCTAATCTTTGATTTAGCTTTAATAAAATATAACAAATCCCTGTAAAAGTTAAAGCATGTAGTCCTAGCGTACTGCCTATTAATAAATCATTTAATAACCCAATGATAAAACCAAAATAAATACCATATTTATTCGGCCTAGTAAAAACTAAATAAATCACTGCTAGCAATAACCAAGACGGCCAAAGATCTACTGGCAAAATAGGCACTCTAAGGATAGTCAAGACACCAGCTAATAATACCGTAAGAAAAGTTACCCAAAAATAATTATAGAAATATTTAGGCCTTACTGGCATTAATTTGTTTCTCCTAATTTGTTCAGGTTATCTTTAGTATCTTTTAGGCTTACTTTTTCTGTTTCTTTTATTTCTAGATTGGATAAGGGCGCGTCAATGTCATAATCTGTAGTTAACGTAACTTTACTACCTGGCCAGACTAATAAGGCTTCTTTAAGTTGATTTATTTTTGCCAATGGCTCAATAATAATTTTTGCAAATGGTAAAGCTGGATTTTTATCTATAGCTATCACTTTTCCAACAGGATAACCACTAGGAAATCTTTCTCCTAGACCTGAGCTAACAAGAATATCACCGACTATAATATCCATCGTATTAGAAATATTCATAAGTTCTAATTGTTGATTAGAGCCCATACCTACAGCTATAGCCTGTATATTATTACGTAAAACCTCAACAGGAATAGCATGATTAATATCAGTAATGGCTAACACTCGAGAGCTCAACGGATTAACATTAGTAACCTGCCCAACTACCCCATTAGCGTCTATCACTGCCTGGCCGACAAAAACTGACTTATTTGAGCCCTGATCTAAAACTAACTGCTGAGATCCTGGTGAAAAAATGACGGATACGACTTCCGCAATCAATAATTTATCGCTCACTTTCTCAGAAGATTTTAATAAATCACGAAGCCGCTGGTTTTCTTGTTGTATAGCTTCAAATTGCAATAACATCCCCTGCAATCTTAGATTTTCTGATCTTAAAATATTATTTTCTGCAGCAATTTGTTTCTGGTTGTTTAAATAAGAAGAACTAGAATTAATAAGATTTCCTGGTATTTTTACAGCATAATAAACTGGTGTAAAAATTAAGGAGCCGTAGCCTTTTATCCCGTTTATCATAAAAGAAAAATAGGCTGAGCTATCCAAAGCTAATAAAATAAAAGATAACGTACAACAAATAAATAATCGGATTTCATGGTAATTGTCATCCCCATACCATTTTTTATTCATTATCTTTATTCTCGATCTCTATTCCATGACTATTAAATATTTTATTCCGTAGACATTAATTCAAATGCTCTTTGATCCATCAATTCTAAGACGCGTCCGCCACCCCTGGCTACACAAGTTAGTGGATCTTCAGCAATAATAACCGGCAGGCCAGTTTCTTCAACTAAAAGACGATCGATGTCTTTGAGTAAAGCACCGCCACCCGTCAGAACCATACCGCTTTCAGCTATATCCGCTGCTAGTTCTGGTGGTGACTGCTCTAAAGCTACACGTATGCCACTTACAATGCCTGACAGTGGCTCTTGTAAGGCCTCTAAAATTTCGTTGCTGTTCAAAGTAAAACTACGTGGCACCCCTTCAGCTAAGTTTCGACCACGAACTTCAATTTCTTTGACTTCTGCACCTGGATAAGCGCAACCAATTTCTTTTTTGATTAGTTCAGCTGTAGCCTCACCAATTAAACTGCCGTAATTACGACGCACATAATTTATAATAGCGTCATCAAATCTATCACCACCTATTCTCACCGAAGCAGAATAAACTATGCCGTTTAGTGATATAATCGCAACTTCTGTTGTACCACCACCGATATCCACGACCATTGAGCCAGATGCTTCATCAACGGGTAGACCTGCGCCAACTGCAGCAGCCATTGGTTCATCTATAAGATAAACTTCTCTGGCGCCAGCACCTAATGCTGATTCTTTGATAGCACGACGTTCAACTTGAGTAGAACCACATGGAACACAAACTAAAACGCGGGGACTTGGACGTAAAAACCTAGCTTCGTGAACTTTATGAATAAAATGCTGTAACATCTTCTCAGTCACATGAAAATCTGCAATAACTCCGTCTTTTAATGGTCTAATCGCAGCAATATTACCAGGCGTACGACCTAACATTCTTTTAGCTTCAACACCGACAGCTGCAACCATTTTTGAGCCACCTTGTGACTTGTCTTGGCGAATTGCAACCACGGAAGGCTCGTTTAGCACTATCCCTTGGCCGCGGACATAAATTAACGTATTAGCCGTGCCTAAGTCGATAGACAGATCGTTGGAAAAATACCCTCGTAATTTCTTAAACATTGAATTTACCTTAAATATGCTTAACAGTTGAACAAAATTAGCCTAACCTATAATTAATCTAGCATCTGTTTTGGTAATCAGCAAACATAGTTTGAATTTTTATTAGGTTTAGCTTTCACACAATTAGTATTGCTATATAATATAGGTTATTATTTTCTAGGCCAACTGTTTTATAAATTTTAATAAATATTTTATACTTTTAACATACGTAGTACTTTTAATTATATGACTTTAGATATTAACCAAGTTAAAAAAATAGCCCACCTCGCCCGCTTAAATATTGCTGATAAGTCTGATAGTGATTTAACATCCACAGTTAACGATCTTAATAAAATATTCGACTGGGTAGATCAAATGCAATCCGTCGATACTACAGAGATTAGACCAATGGCTCATCCTATGGCAACAACTCAACGCTTACGCGAAGATAAAATCACAGCAGAGGATCAACACACAGAATATCAAAAAATTGCTCCAGCTGTTGAATCGGGTCTATATTTAGTTCCAGCCGTAATTGAATAAATAATAAATAATAAATAAAAATACATATATTATGACATCCCATTTTAATCCATTTAATACTATTGCAGAGCTCTCTAGTCAATTAGCTAAAAAAACAATAAGCAGTGTTGAATTAACAACAGAATATTTACAGCGCATCAAAAAATATGACTCTCAAATCAATAGCTATATTACAGTCTGTGAAGATCATGCGTTGGCTCAAGCAAAAGCAGCTGATCAAAAATTAGCAACAGATTCAAATAACCATAATAAATCAGTCTTAACCGGCATACCTATAGCCCAGAAAGATATATTTTGTACTAAAAATATTAAAACAAGCTGTGGCTCCAAAATGTTAGATAATTTTTATAGCCCTTATGATGCTACTGTAATTGAAAAATTTAACACAGCTGGTGCTGTCATGCTTGGCAAGACTAATATGGATGAATTCGCTATGGGTTCATCCAACGAAACAAGTTACTACGGCCCTGTTAGCAATCCCTGGGATACTCAAACCGTCCCTGGTGGTTCCTCTGGTGGCTCCGCTGCTGCTGTCGCAGCTGGTTTAGCACCAGCAGCTACTGCAACAGATACAGGAGGATCTATCAGACAACCCGCAGCTTTTTGTGGGCTTACCGGTATTAAGCCCTCGTATGGCTTAGTTTCAAGATTCGGCATGATTGCTTTTGCTTCGAGTTTAGACCAAGGTGGAATTATAACAAGAACTGCAGAAGACGCTGCTCTTCTTTTAGAAACAATGAGCGGTTTCGACCCTCAAGACTCGACTAGCCTACAGATAGAAATTCCAAAATATTCTCAATTATTAGAAAATAATAATATTATCAAGCCTATTTCTGAATTAAAGATAGGCATTCCAACTGAGTTTTTTAACAAGGGTCTAAATCCTAAAATTGCTGATAATATCCATCAGGCTTTAAATACTTTAGAAAAACTTGGTGCAAAGCTTTGTGAGATCTCTTTACCTAATAGCCACTTAGCGATACCAGTATATTATGTCGTCGCGCCGGCTGAATGCTCTTCTAATTTATCTAGATTTGACGGGGTCCGCTTTGGTTATCGTTGTGCCGATCCCAAAGATCTTGAAGATTTATATAAACGTTCACGAGCCGAAGGGTTTGGTTCAGAAGTTAAACGTAGAATAATGATTGGAACTTATGTCCTATCAGCCGGCTTCTATGATGCTTACTATATAAAAGCTCAACAGCTTCGTAAGATTATTTCTGATGACTTTACAGCAGCATTTGAACAAGTTGATCTTATTGCCGGCCCTACTACACCAACAACAGCTTTCAAAAAGGGTGAAAAATCTGATGATCCTATTAGTATGTATCTAAACGATTTGTATACTAGTTCAGCTAATCTAGCTGGCCTTCCTGGGATTTCAGTATGCTCTGGTTTTGTTGATGATCTACCTGTAGGTCTACAATTAATTGGAAATTATCTATCAGAAGCTAGTTTATTGTACACTGCTCATCAGTATCAAAAACAAACTGATTGGCATACTAAAGCACCCGCAGTGTTTAAATAAATATAAAATATATATAAATAAGAGGTATATCTATGGAAATGGAATGGGAGACTGTCATTGGTCTTGAAGTCCACGTACAATTAGCAACTAAGTCAAAAATTTTCTCTGGCTCTGCTACTAAATATGGCGCTGCACCTAATACACAAGCTAATATTGTCGATTTAGGCTTCCCTGGTGTTTTACCCGTTCTCAATCAAGAAGCAGTTACGATGGCTTGTAAGTTTGGTTTAGCTGTCGACGCAGAAATAGCAAAGACCACCCTTTTTGCGCGAAAAAACTATTTTTACCCAGATTTACCAAAAGGCTACCAAATCAGCCAATTAAACAATCCTGTAGTTGGTAAAGGCGTACTAAAAGTCACTCAAGAAGATGGCGAAATAAAAACTGTTGGTATTACTCGTGCTCATCTAGAAGAAGATGCTGGTAAGTCTCTGCACGAAGGTTTTCACAACATGAGCGGTATTGATTTAAACCGAGCAGGTATTGCTTTATTGGAAATTGTCTCAGAGCCAGATCTCAGATCAGCAAAAGAAGCTGTAGCCTATTTAAAAACTTTACACTCGCTTGTTAAATATCTTGAAATATGCGACGGTAATATGCAAGAAGGCTCTTTTCGTTGCGACGCTAACGTCTCGGTACGTAAATTAGGCGCCAGTAAATTCGGTACTCGTGCAGAAATTAAAAATGTCAATTCATTTAAATTTGTCGAAAAAGCAATAAATTACGAAGTAGCGCGTCAAATTGCTTTATTAGACTCTGGCCAAGAAGTTGTCCAAGAAACTCGTTTATATGACTCTGATAAAGATCAAACTAGAAGCATGCGTAGTAAAGAAGAAGCGACGGACTATCGTTACTTTCCTGATCCTGATTTATTACCAGTAGAAATTACAGCAGAGATATTAAATCTAGCTAAAAAAAGTCTACCCGAATTACCTGAAGCTAAAAAACAACGCTTTATTACTCAATATAAATTAACCCAATACGATGCCGAAATCTTAACTAGTAATCGTAATGTCGCAGAATATTACGAGGCTGTATTAAATCTAGTTGATTCTGATCATATAGATCAGAATCATGATAATTATCATAAATTTGCTAAACTAGCAGCAAATTGGGTGATGGGTGAACTCATGGCAGCATTAAATAAAAACAATATTAATATTACAAACAGCCCTATTTTATCAAAAGAACTAGGAGTTTTAATATTAAGAATTTGTGATAATACAATCTCTGGCAAAATTGCTAAGCAAATTTTTGAAACACTCTGGGAGAATGCCGGCAAACCAAATAATTCGACTGATCAGATTATAAACGATCAGGGTCTTAAACAAGTCACTGACGACAGTGCTATAAAAAGTATTATCGACGAAATAATTAAAAATAATGCTGATCAAGTAGCTCAATACAAATCTGGCAAAATACAAATATTCGGCTTTTTTGTCGGGCAAGTGATGAAAGCCTCCAAAGGCAAAGCCAACCCGGAGCAAGTAAACCACTTACTAAAAGATAAGCTCTCTGAATAATTAAGTAATTATAATATTAAATATGACTACAGATATTAGTTTTTATTTTTTAAATAATTTGAATTTAAATCTTTTAATCTGTAGCTTGATTACTCAATACTATCATTCTAAAAATCATATTTATATTTTATGTGATTCTAAATTAGCTTGTTATGATCTAGACGAGTATATTATCAACTTTCAGCAAGAGAAGTTAAAAAGCAATTTTTTTCCTTACCAGTTGGTTCTATCAGATGAACCAGTGGGTCCTATTCCACCTGCTCCTATATGTCTAGGCCATGAAGCTAATCAAGACTTAAGTTTTAAATTAAAATATGATATATTAATCAACTTAGCACAGATTATTCCCCACGATTTTCTAAGATACAAAAAGATACTAGAATTTATTCCTGGAGATCTTAATAAAGAAGCCCGAATAGTTGCCCGAGAGCATTATAAACATTACATAAAATTTAATTGTCACATTCAAACAATAAATAATCAGTATGAACCCAGCTAATCTTCAATCTCAAGCGTCTGTGTATAATCCCAAAGATATAGAACAAAATTGGTATAATTTTTGGGAAACTCAAGGTTATTTTAAGCCTAATTGTCGATTTAAAAATTCTGAAAAATACTCTGAAAAATACTCTATAGTCATCCCCCCCCCAAATGTCACTGGCAGTTTACATATGGGCCATGCTTTTCAATATACTATTATGGATATCTTGATTAGATTCAATCGCATGGACGGAAAAGAAACACTTTGGCAAATGGGGACAGATGCAGCCGGCATAGCCACACAAATGATTGTTGAACGTCAATTGAACCAGCAAAACATCAAAAGAACAGACTTAACTCGAGAAGAATTTGTCTCTAAAGTCTGGGAGTGGAAAGAAAAATCTGGGGGAAGAATTAGTAAGCAGATCCGCCGTCTTGGTGCTTCAGTTGATTGGACACGTGAAAGATTCACGATGGATCAACAAATGCAGGATGCAGTAAACAAAGCTTTTATAGAACTATATGATCAAGGGCTAATCTATAGGGGTAATCGCTTAGTAAATTGGGATCCTGTATTACAAACCGCGCTGTCAGATCTTGAAGTCGAAAACACAGAAAAACCTGGGCACATATGGCATATTAAATATCCTCTAGTTAATAATACAGAGCATATTATTGTAGCTACCACGAGACCCGAGACTTTGCTGGGTGATACGGCGGTAGCAGTAAATCCTCAGGATCCACGATACAAAGATTTGATTGGACGTGAAATAGCATTGCCATTGACTAATCGCAAGATTCCTATTATAGCTGATGATTACGTAGACATAGAATTTGGTACAGGTGCCGTAAAAATTACACCTGCGCATGATTTCAATGACTTTGAGGTAGGCAAACGCCATAATTTAGCTATTTTAAATATTTTCACTCCTGATGCTAAATTAAATAACGAAGTCCCAGAAGCTTATCAAAACAAAACCAGAGAAGAAGCTCGTAAAATTATTCTCAAAGATCTTGAATCACTCGGGTTATTATTAAAAACTGAAGATCACATCTTTAAATTGCCTATTGGCGACAGATCAGGTGCTATAGTCGAACCCTATTTGATACCGCAATGGTATATAAAAATAGAGCCATTAGCTGAGCCAGCACGAACTGTAGTAAATAATAAAACTATTAATTTTGTGCCTGAGAATTATATCAATATGTATAACTCCTGGATGGACAATCTGCAAGACTGGTGTATTAGTAGGCAGCTTTGGTGGGGCAATCGTATACCTGCTTGGTATGACAAACAAGATATAAATAATAAAACTAATATCTATGTCGCTGAGTCAAAACAAGCTGCCATAAAAAAATATAATCTTGCCCCCAGTACAGAGCTCGTGCAAGAATCTGATACGCTTGACACATGGTTTGCCGCTGCGCTATGGCCTGCAGCTAGTTTGGGCTGGCCTAGTAATTTTGACGAACATTTTTTTCCAACTAATGTTCTAGTAACAGGGTTTGATATTATTTTTTTCTGGGTAGCCCGTATGATTATGATGGGGTTACATTTTAATAAAACTATACCGTTTAAAGACGTTTATTTTACTGGTTTAATTAGAGACAGCCAAGGTCAGAAAATGTCTAAATCAAAAGGTAATGTCTTAGATCCTCTAGATTTAATAGACGGGATCAGTCTGGACGAACTACTTGAACAACGTACCGGTAGTATGATGCAACCAAAACTCGCCGAAAAAGTTTCTGCTCAGACTAAAAAAGAATTTCCTAATGGAATTTTACCCTATGGTACAGATGCTTTAAGATTTACATTATGTGCCTTAGCATCAGCATCACGCAATATTAATTTCGACCTCAAAAGAATGGAAGGTTATCGTAATTTTTGCAATAAATTATGGAATGCAACTCGTTTTGTTTTGATGAATACTGAAAATAAAGAAATCAATCTTGATTTTAATATTAGTTCTCAAATTACTCAATTAACTCTTGCTGATCAATGGATCCTAAGTGAACTACAAAATACTATTTTAATAACCAGAGAACATCTTGCTAATTATAGATTTGATCTACTTGCGCAAAGCTTATATGAATTCGTCTGGGATCAATATTGTGATTGGTATCTCGAGCTATCAAAAGCAACTATTGGGTTAAACTCGACAGCTAGTTCTAACCAACAGGCAAATACAAGATTTATCTTATTATATGTCTTAGAAAATATTTTACGATTACTGCATCCTGTCATACCGTTTATAACTGAAGAACTGTGGCAAAAATTAAAAATTATTTTAAGAATTAGCTCAGAGTCTATTATGATTGCAGATTATTCTGTCGTAAATAATAATTTTATTCAAACTAAAGCTGTTGCTAATATTTATTTTATAAAAAATATTATTATGACAATACGTAATATTAGAGGTGAAATGAACATCTCACCAGCTAAGACAATTGAACAAATATATCTTAAAAATTTGACTAATGAAGAACAAGAAATTTTATCTAACAATAAGCAATATATTAATCTTCTTGCCAAAGTCGATCAAATTAATTTTAATCTACCTGATACCCAACAAACAACGCCTCTTTGTGCCACTGGTATTATTCAACATATTGAAGTTTTAATACCTATGGCCGGGCTAATAGACGTAAAAGCCGAATCTGAACGCCTTAATAGGGAAATCAATAAATCTCAGCAAGAATATTTAAAACTATCTCAGCGGTTAGAAAACCCTAATTTTACAGATAAAGCTCCCTTAACTGTGGTTACTGCAGAGCGTGAAAAACTGGCTGAGCTGAAAATTACTGTAGAGAAATTAGAGAAAAAAATTCAAGATTTAAAAAATATTTGACTATCTTGGCTAACTAAAAGTTCATAGTCTATACTTCTGATTATTTGTAATAATAAATAAACTATGAATACAGCTGAACTCGAGCTAAAAAAATATTTAATGCTCAAACAGGAAGAATTATTTAACCGGTTAGAAAAATTAAAAATAGAACGATCTCGTGACGGCAACCCTATTTCTGCAGATTTCGAAGAACAAGCAGTAGAGCGTGAAGGCGAAGAGGTTCTTGAAGAAGTCAAAAGAATAACTAATGGCGAGCTAAATGAAATAAAAATAGCATTAGATCGTCTAGAAGCCGGCACTTATGGAATCTGCGGTGAGTGTGGAGAAGAAATTCCTCTTCCCCGTCTAAAAGTAGTACCTATGGCTAAATATTGCACTGATTGCCAAGAGTATCTTGATGGTAAAAACAAATGATTATTATTCTGGCTTATGGTTATAAAACTGAAACCCACTAGATAAATCTCGCCCCAATTCAGAGCAAGAGCCTGAACGTAAGAAACAATTCTGCTGGTTTCTTCCAATTAAACGTTCATTAAAAGAATAACCCTGGCACAGCGACCCTTGCTCTGCACACAAATTTGCACATACTTGATTGCTGTCTACTATGTAGCCATTAGAATTGCCAAATTGACAATCACCACTGCTTATAATCATAAAATCTTTGGCTACCTGGCTTGTAGTTTGAGCGGATAGATATACTGTAGTAGCTATAAAAATTATAGCTATAAGTAATTTTAATGGTTTCATATTAATAATATTATTTATAATCTTTAGACATAATTATAGCCAAAATTCTGAGTCACGCACATCAGCATATTTTTATACAAACACTGCATACTGTTAACTAACCCAAGACATAAAAATATTTTAGACTAGTTAGAGCTGACGAGCATTCTTGAATTTCATCAAAAATTAATAAATCATTTTTGCAAGTAAAAAACGTTAAACTTGCCGTTTTTGTACTAAAATGACCCTAGGCAGTCCAGCATAATCCAAAATACTTTTCGGCTGTCCCCAATACTGTCCCAAAGAATCGGTTAGATTTATTAATTTTTGTATCTCAGATAATTGGTCATACCCATGCTCAAAAATTAATAGGCCATTTGGAGCTAAATATAATCCTGCTTGATTAAGAATTAATTTGATATCAGCCAAACCATTATCTTGAGATATTAAAGCCGAACGCGGCTCAAATTTTACATCCCCCTGCTCTAAATGCGGATCATCGGAGCTAATATAGGGCGGATTAGCAACAATACAATCAAATTTTAGCTCTGAGTCTACATTACTAAACCAATCTGAAAAAACAAAATTAATATTATTAATTTCATGTAATTTAGCATTTTTTTTTGCTATTTCTAAAGCACTATGAGAATTATCTACTGCTGTAATCTGCCAATTTGGTCGAGACTTTGCTAATGATATAGCAATAGCTCCCGATCCAGTGCCTAAATCTAAAATAGTTAATTTATCTTCTGTTTTATCTTTAAATCTTGCTAATATAGTTTCTATGAGAAGCTCAGTTTCTGGTCTGGGGATTAATGTAGATTTATTGACATTAAAAATTAAAGAAAAAAATTCTTTTTGTCCCGTAATATAGGCCACAGGCTCTCCCAAACAGCGTTTTTTTATTAAAGCATGAAACATTGCTATTTGGCCTATAGATAATAATTTATCTGGCCATGTCAGGAGATAACTTCTTGGTTTAGATAAAACATGAGCTAGTAAAATACTTGCATCTAATTTAATAGTTAGTCTATCTTTATCAGTTTGATTAATTTGTGCTTGATATAACTGTTCTTCAGCTTGTAATAAAATGTTTTGAATATTATTAATCATCTGAACTAAACATAGCCAATTGTTCAGCCTGATCTTCTTGACCTAAAGCTTTTATAATTAATTCTAGATCACCCTCCATGATTTGATCTAATTTATATAAAGTTAAATTAATTCTATGATCTGTTACGCGACCTTGTGGATAGTTATAAGTTCTAATACGCTCTGATCGATCGCCGCTGCCTACAAGACTTTTTCTAGTCGCAGCTTCAGACTGTCTTTGTGCAGTTTGTGCTTGTTCTAATAAACGTGAGTTTAATAAACTCATAGCTCGTGCTCTGTTTTTATGCTGAGATCTTTCGTCTTGACACTCGACAACTAATCCTGTTGGTAAGTGGGTAATTCTTATCGCAGAGTCTGTTTTATTAACGTGCTGACCACCTGCTCCAGATGCTCGATAAGTATCAATACGTAAATCCGCTGGATTAATATCAATAGAATCTATATCTTCGGCTTCTGGCAGAACAGCGACTGTACAAGCTGATGTATGAATACGACCCTGTGCCTCAGTCACCGGAACACGCTGAACTCTGTGTGCGCCAGATTCATATTTTAATTGCGAATAAACTGATTTACCTGATAGACGCACAATAATTTCTTTATAGCCACCGTGCTCACCTTGACTAGTGCTTAATACTTCACTCGACCAGCCTTGTTTTTCAGCATATTTACTGTACATTCTGAACAAATCACCTACAAAAATAGATGCCTCGTCACCACCAGTCCCAGCTCGAATTTCTAAAAAAACGTTACTTTCATCATTAGGATCTTTGGGCAGTAATAATATTTGTAGCTTGTCTTCTAATTCTTGAATTTGCTGTGATCTGTCTTTGATTTCGTCTTCTATAAGAAGTTTTAATTCTGGATCATTAGAACTTTCTGTGAGCAATTCTTCTGCTTCTGCTTGTTGCTCAACAGCATTTTGCCGCGCACTAAAACAATCAACTAATTCTTGTAGTTGTGCATATTCTTTTGAATATTCACGGAACTTTTCTTGATTATTAATAACTATAGAATCACTTAAGAGAGCGGAAATCTCTTCATGCCTGTCTACTAAAGCTTTTAATTTTGTTTCTATCGATTTTTTCATATTTATACTACAGATTTAAAAAATCTTTTAATAATTCAACTTCAGGCATTTTTTGTTCTTGCACCAAAGATTTTAAAGTCATAGTAGGATGGTGTAGCAATTTATTTCTTAATAAATATAAAGCATGAATTAGTACTTCTTCCGGATCTTGACCAGATTCTAGTTTGCGTTTTGCTTTTTCTATAACATCACTACACATTTCTTCAGCTTGTTGACGGTAACTACAAATAGAGCTGAGTGCTAATAAAGATTTTTCCCAATCATAAAATTCTTTCGTATGTTGTAATATTATATTCTCAGCATATCTCACAGCTTTTTTACGTTTGGTAGTATTACGTTCAATAGTAGATTGGAGATCATCGACTGTAAATAAACTAATATTTGCTAGTCCTTGACATTTAGGGTCGATATCTCTTGGCACCGCTAAATCAATTAAAAATAATTTTTTATTCTGAAGTAATTTAGCCCGACTTATAGCTTCTATAATATTATAAGTCAAAATAAATACTGGGCTGCGGGTTGCCGTAAAAATAATATCATACTGCCCTAATGCTTCAGGATTATTAATTATATCAAAGTTTTCTATAGCAAAATTAGCAAAATTAACAAAATTAACTGGATTAAGAGCATGATAATTACTTAATTCTATCGCTAGATCACTGGCATGCAGTGTATTACGACTAGCTATCGTTATGCTATCAATATTTTTGCCTATATTTACTATTTTTTCTAGCTTAGCGAGTAAAGTTTTACCAATTGTTTTAATGGTATCGCCTGAGCCGAGTAATAAAATTTTAAGCCCTAAAGTATGATTAGTATTATTATTTTCCAAAGCTAAAAGATTTTTAATTAATAAGGCCACACTTGCAGAGGCAACTGAAACCGGCTGCGAGCCAATATCTGTATAAGTCCGCACTGTTTTAGCAGCACTAATAGCTTGGGTAAATAATTTATCAAATTTTTTGCTGACCGTATTAGCTTTTTTTGCCAATCTATAAGCCTGCTTGAATTGGCCAAGAATTTGTGGTTCCCCTACTACTAAAGAATCTAATCCCGAAGCCACTCGCATAATATGAGCTACCGCCTCTTTATCTTCATAAAAATAGCCATCTCTTGTAATATCTAAATCAGTACTTGGCTTCACTTCTACATTAAACCAATTGATTAGCCGCTCAGGCTCGGCAATATCACAATATATTTCTGTGCGATTACAGGTAGATAGCAAAACTACGTCGTTAGCTTGAAGTTTTGTTTTAAGATTTTCAAGAGTAATAGGAATTTCTTCAATCCCATAAGTCCAGCGTTCTCTTCGCTCTAACGCTGCTGATTTGTGGTTGGTCCCCAGAACTATTAGTGACATGTTAATATTAAATAAAAATAATTATATTAAGACATAACACCAACAAAAAATGGCGGTTGTCTCAGTGCATGACTTTAGTTTGAAGCCTAATATTAAAATACTAATAAAATTAAATAAATAATTTACTATAAATACAGGTCGTCAAACTATGAGTATTATGGCCATACGGTTATCTAAACTAGTATATTTTATAGCTAATATAAATATAATCAATAGACTTATGCTAATACTAGCACTATTGAGTCAGCCTGTGTCTGCACTTGCCCTTGTTGCTCCTGATAACTCTGACTATACTAGTGAGATTCTTACAGCTGAGTTTGCTGCTAATAATAACCGTCCAGCTGAAGCTTTGCAAATCTATCAAAAAATAGCCCTTGAAACCAAGAATCCAGAAATAGCCAAAAGGGCTACTGAGCTGTCTATTGAACTAGGAAATGACGAACAAGCTTTACGAACTGCTCTCATCTGGGCAGATAAAGACTTACAATCAGTTAAAGCACAAACTATTGCAGCTCTATTAGTAGTCCAATACAATTCAATAACTAATGCTGAGAAATATATTAAACAATTATTTACTCTAGTTAATCCAGACTCTTTTTTAAATATAGAATTAGTATTGAATCATCCTTTAGATCAACAAAAAAACCAAGAATTAGGTACTCTTTTAGAAAAAATTAAATCTAACAAAGAATTAGGTAATAATGCTGCTGTCGATCTTGCTTTATCTATTTATTATGAAAAAAATAATAATAGCCAAAAAAGTCTAGAGTATGCAAATCTTGCAGTTAAACTTGATCCGCAATGGTCACAAGCGCATATGCAAAAAACCAAATTATTAAGTGCTTATAACTCAGCACAAAATGCTATCAATTATCTAGAATCAACCATTGTAAAATACCCAAAACAAGTTGAATTACGTAAACTCTATGCTGATATCTTATACGACATGGACCAACTCGATAAAGCAGCAAAGCATTACAGTATTTTAAGTCAATCACCGCTTTATAAAAATGAAGCATTACTGCAATTAGCTCACATTAGCATTACTCAAAATAATCTTAAAAACGCCGAAAAATATCTATTAGAATTAAATCAAAATCCAGACTATGAAGAATTAGCTAAATATTACCTAGGTTTGATCAATCAACAATCTGGTAATTATGAAAAAGCTTTAGAATGTTTTGCACAGCTTCAAAATACAGAAAATACAGAATATGTAATAAAAGCTAAAGTGCGTACAGCAGCAATTTTGCAGAGCCAGAAA
>JAGOUU010000042.1:0-12500 GCA_018061105.1 Gammaproteobacteria bacterium | reverse complement strand
ACTAATATATCTTCGTTACTTGTCTTGAACTATAAGACACTATCTACATACTATCTATATAATATATAAACAATAATATAAAAAATAAATTATAATACTTGAACTAAGTAACTTCTATCTCTTGATTTTGACCTTGGCTTCTCAAATAAATTTGACTAAGCACCTACACAAATTACTTGTTTTGTTTTTTAAAGAACCTTTATTACCACTCGGTAAGTGTTGTACATTCTAATCGATTTAATTTTATAAGCAATAGTTTTTTTGATTATTTTTTAATTATTTAGTAAATTTTTTAAAGCATATCTCCTAAATTAACCCAACACCCTTTAAACACTGGGATTTTGACTGTTTTCACTATTATTCCTATCTTCAACTAAATCTGATCTTTATTTATTTAAAATAATTTTCTTAAAGTTGCGTTTACCAACCTGATAAGTAGCAGCCGTACCCAATAAAATAAATAACTTCTCATTAGTAACTTTGACGTTATCTATTTTGACTGCGCCTTGACGTATTAATCTTATAGCTTCAGAAGTACTAGCAGCTAATCCAGCTTCTTTTAATAATTGTGACAGCGGCACACTATTGTTAGTTACGGTCAATTTAGTTACATCAGCAATATGCTCAGGTATCACATCCGGCTGAAGCCCTTTAGCAAACCTGGCATGGAAATTGGCCGCTGCTTTATCAGCAGCATCTTTGTCATAAAATCTTGAGACAATCTCCACTCCTAAGATAATTTTTAAATCTTTTGGATTTTTACCTTGTGCCATTTCACTACGTAAATTAGCTATCTCATAAGATTGCTTATGACTTAATAAATCATAATATTTCCACATGAGTTCATCACTAATCGACATTATTTTTCCAAACATCTCATCTGGACTATCAATAATGCCAATATAGTTCCCATAAGACTTAGACATCTTACGAACCCCATCTGTGCCCTCTAATAAGGGCACTGTAATAACAACCTGCGGAGCTATGCTAAATTGTTTTTGTAATTCCCGACCCATTAATAAATTAAATTTTTGATCATTACCACCTATTTCGATATCAGCTTTGATTTCTACAGAATCATAACCCTGTAATAGTGGGTATAAAAACTCATGAATCGCAATGGGCTGCTGGGTAGAATATCTATTCGAAAAATCATCACGCTCTAGCATTCGGGCTACTGTATACATTGACGCCAGCTTAATTAAATCTGCAGCATTCAATTTAGCTAACCAATCTGAGTTATAGACAACTTTTGTCTTTTCAGGATCTAAAATTTTAAAAGCTTGTTCTTGATAAGTACGACTATTATTTCTAATTTCTTCTTCTGTAATTGGCGGACGCATTGCATTACGCCCGGTAGGATCACCTATTCGTGCAGTAAAATCTCCAACTAAAAAATAAACTGTATGCCCTAAATCTTGAAATATTTTTAATTTATTTAATAATACCGTGTGACCTAAGTGGATATCAGGCGCTGTTGGGTCGAATCCAGCTTTAATTATAAGCTTTTTACCTGTATTAGCACTGCTTTGTAATTTCTTGGACAATTCATCAATATTAATAATTTCACTGCAACCGCGTTGAATTAAGTTAATTTGTTCTTGTATACTCATCTAAATTATTTCTAAATTATTTCTATGTTAAACAATCTAATAAATTCTTAAATTTTACCACATTTTCATGCTATAATCTATTGATTCTATAAGCTAGTGCATTAATTAAAATTTATTTATAATGACAACTGAAGGCTCTAATAATAATTTCCGCTCTACTGGCTCTAGAAGAGATTTCAAACCTACTGATGCTCACGATAATATTTTCAATCTCCCAACGCACAAAAAAATTAATTTTACTAAATTTAACTCAAATATTAATTCTAAAAATTTTTATTCAAAAAAATTTTATTTAAGTGTATTAATTATTTTAATTTTGGTAGTTTTTTTAGTTACTCTATGGCCGAAATCCAGCTCTTCTAATAACAATACTGCTAACAACACCGCCACACAAACTCAACAACAAATTATTTTACCTGACATCAGTAGCACAGAAGGCAAATCTAGTTCTAGCAGCACTACCAATGTTAGTAATACTGTTAGTAATACCATTAGTAATACCGGCACCCAAATTATAGAAACTAATTTAATAACTAAAACCACTCCTAACAATATCCTTACTGATAACATTGTAACTTATACCAGAATAGTCAAAAAAAATGACAATATATCAAGCATCTTCAAAGATCTTAATATTTCCGTAGCTAGTACAACAGAAATTCTACAAGATAAAAAACATAAAGAAACTTTTACTCAGTTAAAACCAGGTCAAAAGATTATCATGTCTTATAACAAAATAACTCATGATTTTTTATCGATGGATTATTACTTAGACAAGCTGCGTTATTTAACAATAGAAAAAATTGATAATTATTTTGTTTCTACAACAAAGAACATAGACTTATCGGAAAAAACTTCTTATGCAAAATTAAAAATTAATTCTTCTTTATTTGAAGATGCCCAGAAGCAACATTTACCGCTAGATTTAATTTATCAGATTATTGATATCTTTACTTGGGATATCGACTTCGCTCAAGACTTACGAAAAAATGATACTGTTGAGATGCTTTACAAAGAATATTATTTAGACGGTAAATATTATACAACTGGTAAAATTTTAGCTGTTAATTTTAATAATAACGGTAAGACTTATGGTGCTATTCGTTACGAGGATCATGAAAATCAATCAGGATACTATACTCCAGAAGGGATGAGCTTGCGTAAGGCCTTTATCAGAACCCCAGTTAAATTTACAAGAATCAGCTCTACATTTTCTCTAGAACGACATCACCCTGTATTACATAAGATTCGTGCTCATAAAGGCGTCGATTATGCCGCCCCTACAGGCACACCTATTAAAGCTGTCGGTAATGGCAAAGTCATCTTCTATGGACGTAAAGGCGGCTACGGCAAAACTGCTATTATTCAACATGGCCGTACTTACTCTACTTTGTATGCTCACATGTCAAATTATAATTCTAAATTAAAAAACGGCAGTCCGGTCAAACAAGGAGATATCATTGGCTACGTTGGTCAAACTGGTTTAGCCACAGGGCCTCATTTACACTTTGAATTCAGAATCAATGATCAACATGTCAATCCCCTGACAGTCGCTTTACCTCGAGCTATACCTATTCTCGAGAAAAATAAAGCAAAATTTATGAAACTGTCCAAACAATTATTAGCAGAATTAAAATTACAAAATACTTTAAATCCAGCTTTTTCTAATCAACCTCAACTCGCAGCTAATAACAAATTCGAATAATATTTAACAGGTTATGAACGAAAATAAAGAATATAAGCAATATTTCATTGGTCTTCTCTCAGGCACAAGCATCGATAGCATTGATGTTGCAATTACAGAAATAAATTCACACGATTTTAAACTTATTGCAACTCACAGTCATGAGATCCCAAAAGAACTCAAACAAACTTTACAAGACATTATAATTAATCAAGCAACTAATTTAAAAACTTTCGGCGAAACTAACCGTCAATTAGGAACTGTCTTTGCTGAAGCCATTATGAGTATTTTAAAAAAATCTTCTGTCTGCGCTGAAGAAATCATTGCTATTGGCTTCCATGGTCAAACTATTTATCATCATCCAGTATTACCCTATAATTTTTCTCTGCAGATTGGCGATCCGAATACAATTGTTGAGACTACCGGCATTCCCGTAATAACAGATTTCCGCCAGCGCGATATGGTAAATTTTGGTCAGGGAGCTCCTTTGGCTCCCTTGTTTCATCAAAAATATTTTACAGATAACTTAATCTCAAGAGCTATTGTTAACATAGGTGGCATAACGAATATTACACTTTTAGGTAACAATACCAGTAATAGACTTTCATCAGCTGATCTAGGGCCAGGTAATACTTTATTAGACCAATGGTATTTAAAACATAATAATAAATATCATTATGATCATAACGGTCTATGGGCGAAGTCAGGTACTTTTGATCCAGAATTATTAAGCTTATTATTAGACGATCCTTATTTTATGCAGCCTTGGCCCAAAAGCACGGGACGGGAATATTTTAATTTAGCTTGGTTAAATAATTATCTTAACAAAAATAATCAAACTCAGATTAGTCAGATTAGTCCAGAAAATATTCAAAGAACACTATTAGAGCTGACTGCTCTCTTGATTTCAAAAACTATAGAAAGCCATAATAACAAGAATCATCAAAAAATTACTGAGATCTATCTTTGCGGCGGTGGTGTGCATAATCAATTATTATTCGATAGAATTACTGAGCTATTGTTCCCATTAAATGTACAAACTACCGAAGCTCTCGGTGTGCCACCTGATTCGGTTGAAGCAGCCCTTTTTGCTTGGTTAGCGTATAATACTTGGAACCAACAAAAATTAGATCTCCAAGCAATTACTGGTAATATCAAATCTCGGACTATACTAGGTTGTATATATTATTAATTTATAATTAATTATTAAATGAACAATACTAAATTATCTAATAGCTTTAAAAATGTTTGGGTTTGGACCTTGCTCGCATGTGCAGTTGGCGCAGGTATTTTATATCTACCTATAAATGCTGGGCTACATGGGATATGGCCATTTATCATTCTAATAGTTATAACTTTTCCAATAGTTTATTTAGCTCACTTGAATTTAACCAGATTTGTCTTAATAGCCAGCACAGGGACAACTAATATAAATGATATTGTTTATGAAAACTTTTCGAAAAAATTTTATAATACTTTTTCGATTTGTTATTTTCTTGCTATATATCCAATGATATTGATTTATACAGTCGGACTGACGAATACTGTCGATAGTTTTTTGATAACAAATTTTGCTTTAGTTATACCTAGAGCCATATTAGCTTTTTTATTATTAGCTTGCATATTATCAATAGTCATTTCTCAACCTGATTTTATACGCAAAGTTATAAAATATTTAGCTTTACCCTTAGCCAGTATACTTTTTTTGTTATCAGTTTATTTAATTCCTAAATGGCAGTTTCAGCAATTTGAAGTTTGGCCAAACACAAGTGACTTATTCAATACTTTATTTATTACCCTGCCTGTTATAATTTTTACGGTTAACTATTCTCCTATTATTTCTACATTTGCGCTTTATCATTCGACCCATTCTCAAAGTCCTGAACAAGATACGACTAATATTTTATGGCGTTCTTCACTCTTAATTTTTGGTTTTTCTATGTTTTTTGTGTTTTCCTGCATTATGGCCGTAGATCCTAATAATATGACTATCGCCAAAGCAGCAAATGCGAATATTTTGGTCTATATGAGCACTTTATTTGATGATCCTATCTTAAGAATAGTCAATCCACTGATAGCGATGACGGCTATGACAGGAGCTTGTTTTAGTTCTTTCTTTGGAGCCAAAGAATCAGTGATAGGATTAATTGAGCAAAGCTTACATGTCCATAAAGTAAGTTCAAAAAAATTGGATTATCTAGCTACAGCTATAATATTAATCCCCTGTTATATTTTTGCTGTACTGAATACAAGTATTTTAGCAATTATGAGTGCTCTATCAGGACCAATTATTGCGTTATTATTATTTATCTTTCCTATTTATGCTATCTATCATATTCCAAAATTAGAAAAACACCATATTACCCCTTGGGATAGGTTTAATAATTTCTATGTTTTAACGATAGGCCTTATTTCTTTCTCGGCTATTTTATATTCTTTTAAATATCTAATTTTTTATTTGATGTAATCTGAGCGCATGCCACCTACTTACTCATCTCCCAAAGCAAAAGACGATCCACAGCCACATGTAGTTTTTGCATTAGGATTACGAATAACAAATTGAGAGCCTTGAAGATCTTCTTTGTAATCAACTTCTGAGCTTTCAAGATATTGCAAACTCAAGGGATCGATGACTAATTTAACCTGATTAAGCTGATTATTATTAGGATTACTAGGGTTGTCATAATCTTTTGTCACAACTAAATCATCTGGATTAATATTTTCATCAAAAGCAAAGCCATACTGAAAGCCAGAACAACCACCGCCAGTGATATATAATCTTAAATTAAGTTTAAGATTACCTTCTTCACAAATGAGATCCCCAACTTTATTAGCAGCCTTTTGGGTAAATACTACGTCACTCATTTTTTACTCTTCTATAATATCAATGTATAAAATATATAACTTACTCTGATTCTGCTAGACAAGATTCTTTACTAAGCTCAGCTTGATCCTCAGGTTTATTAAGTTTACTGTGATCTTCTAGCAAACTATGCGGAGATTTCTTGATATCAGGGATCAATGCTCCCCTGATTTCTGAGCCGACAGCCATTTCTAGAAGATTATAATGAACATCTCCTAAGATAACAGCCTTTTCCCCTAATTCTAAGTGATCATAGACATAAAGATTGCCCGAGATATAGCCATTTACAACAGCACGTTGTACCTTCACATCCCCTACTATTTTAGCAGAGTTACCAACTACAAGTAAAGAGATAGTATCAGATTCACAACTTACATCACCATAGACCGTTCCATCAACATGCATGCCACTAGTAAAGTCTATATTGCCTCTAATCGTTGTATTCGGCCCTACTAAAGTATCCATGTGTTGAGTAGCTTTAATTTTATCATGTTGAGCTTTTACGCACTGTTTAGTTTTTCTCATTTTGAGCCACATGTATTTCTTGCCCTCCTACTAAGTTCCAATCAAAATTGGTTGTTTTAGTTTGTTTTAATTTATTATCTGTAATAGCAACAATCAGATTTCTCACTATAAAATTTTCTGGCAGCTCAATTTTTTCATTAATTTGCTGAAAATCTCGAAAACGATAGCTTAATGGAAAAGCCTTGTTACTGGTTAATTGACTATATACGAAAGTTGTTGATTTATCATTGATTAGTCCCTGTAGCTTTAAATCAACTCTACCCTCTAACATACTTTTTTTCTTATTTAATTGTAGCAGAACAAAGCTTAAATAATATTGATTAGCATTTTCAATCTGACGAAGATGCAAATTTTCTATAGCAATATTATTATCCGGATGCTCAGTCCCCATAATTCTCTTATATAAATCTACTTGCTCTGTTAGATCTTGTGACTGCTGGTGCAAGCTTAAAAGATTATCTTTGATTTTAACCTGACTTTGTTGTGCGACTTCTAACTCTCGTTGAAGTTTTACTTTAGTAATTTTAAGATCAACATATTTTTCTGATAACGAGCTGTATTTTCTTGATACTTTTGATAGCTGCTTCATAGTATTTTGTAAACTATAATTAAGATAAAGATAGCTTCCCAATATAGATATTAAAACTATACTAAAAGTCAAAAGAAAGCTTGGACGCTTGTGCCAGGGTATTTGAGGCTTAATTACCCAACTAGGAATACTGTTTTTATTAATTTTTCTAAGAAAGAAACGCATTCCTTCTCCTGCTCCTGCTCTTATCCATTGTTTGCATTGTTAGATATATTAATATATAGCTGATTAACGATAAAATACAATTGATTATAAATACTAAATGGCTTATAGTCATGCAAATTGTTCGTCGATTAATTATTATTAGCTATAACAATGCTCATTCTATGGCTTAAAGCTTTTCACATCATAGCCCTAGTGGCCTGGTTCAGCGGTTTATTTTATTTACCCAGATTATTTGTTTATCACTGCGAGATCTCAAGTGATTTTAATAATAATGATAATACTGAAAATTACAATCGTTTTTGCACTATGGAGCGCAAGTTATATTATTATATAACAACTCCAGCGGCTGTCATTACAACCAGCCTAGGACTTGTATTACTGTACAACTACCTGACTTTAGAATTATTATCTTTTTCTACGGCTGGCTGGCTTCATGCTAAGCTAAGCTTAGTGCTGTTCTTATGGGGTTATCATAGCTATTGTGGGGTTTTAGTAACTAAGTTTAAAAAACGAAAAAATACGTTTCCGAGTAAGTTTTACCGTTATTTCAATGAAATCCCTACTTTTTTCTTAGTTTCAATAGTTATCCTAACTACGGTCAAACCTTTTTAATTTATTATTAACTAACTTGATCCATAAGTACCATTTCAAAATCTTCTTTCCCTGCACCGCAATCTGGGCAGATCCAATTTTTCGGGATATCATTCCAAAGAGTGCCAGGTTTAATGCCATCTTCTGGCCAACCAAGTTCTTCATCGTAAACTAAGCCACAAAGCACACAAACATATTTTTTGTAAGGGGAGTTAGAATTAGACATTTGAATTTAAAACCAATTAATCAATAACCAATCAAGCCTAGGATGTTAACACATTTTTTTGCTAAAAATCTCGATCTTTGACAATATTTATAGACTTAGCAACCTTGATTTCAGAATATCTTAAATCTAATGAAACACTATAAGCAAGTAATTTTACCCCTAAATCTAGAGCTATTTTTAACAATGCTGCATATTCTGGATTAAATTTTCTTGTTAAATTTAGTTGCTCAACACCTTCAGTTAAAACAAAGCAGCATAAAACAGCTTCATAGCCAAGCATTTTTGCGTGAATTAAATCATAAAGCTCAGTGCAGTCATTATTAACCTCTGGAAAATAATGACGCTCTGAACCAGTAATATTTATATAGATATTTTTCTTAGTGTTATTATTTCTTATACCAAAGTGATACTCATAATTATTAAATAAATTAACATGTTGATTTATAGTTAAATTTTTATAGACTAAATCTGGAATTTTTACCATCGCTGACTTTAATCCTTCTATAAATAATTCATTTAGTAATTCAATATTAACTAAAGCTAAATTACCATAATCTAATTCTACTAATTGCCAGATAGGCGGTATATAATAAGGGGCATATACAGGCGGGGAATACCAAATTTCACTGCCAGCAACAGCACAATTTTCTAAACTCCGTGAGTTAGTACAAAAAATATTAATTTTTAATGTATTGAAATCTGCCTCAATAATATTTTCGCTCTTGCGACGTAAAAAAACTGCTTTTTCTAACGCATTAGTAAATTTCATAATATACATAATAAGTTATATTAATTATTGAAACGAGCCAGTTAACTGTAATTATTATTTAGATTTGCCAAATAAGCAAATAACAAAATATCTTGCTGATATTTAAGCAAAAAATTGCTTCTGAGAATTGCAATTCTGTATAATGTTATGATATAAATTACTGAATAATGTTAGGAGAACACGTCATGGCTAATTCGAATGTGACAAAGCCGGATTTTAGTTTAAATCAAGGATTTGTTGCTTACAAAGAAAATCCTGGGGAATCTTACATGAATGATCAACAATTAGATCATTTTAAAAAAATTCTCAAAAATTGGAAACAGAAATTGATGGAAGAAGTCGATCGTACTGTTCACCATATGCAGGATGAAACTCACAATGCAGCTGATCCAGCTGATCGCGCCACTCAAGAAGAAGAATTTAGCTTAGAACTAAGAACCCGCGATCGTGAACGTAGACTCATGGAAAAGATTGAAAGCACTATAGCTAAAATAGAATCCAAAGACTATGGGTATTGTGAAGAATGTGGCATAGAAATAGGTATACGTCGTTTGGAAGCGAGACCGACTGCCACCATGTGCATTGAATGTAAAACTTTAGATGAAATCAGAGAAAAACACAGAACAGAATAATAAATATTATGACAGATACAGATACTAACCCTACTTTAGTTTCTAACACCCATCTGGCTAAGCGGTTTATTATATTAAAAGATAACTTAGCCAAACATATCATTGGCCAAGACGATCTCATTTCAAAATTAATTATTGCTTTGCTATCAGACGGCCATTTGCTAGTCGAGGGTGCTCCAGGTTTAGCAAAAACAAAAGCAGTAAAAACACTAAGTCAGTTTATTGAAGGCAGTTTTCAAAGAATTCAATTTACTCCTGATCTCTTACCTACTGATATCACAGGTACAGAAATATTCCGTCCGCAAACAGGAGAATTTATTTTTGAACACGGGCCTATTTTTAATAATCTTATCTTAGCAGATGAAATCAATCGAGCTCCTGCCAAAGCCCAGTCTGCACTTTTGGAAGCCATGGGAGAGCGTCAAGTCACTATAGGTCGAAAGACGTATCAGTTACCTCATCTTTTTTTGGTAATGGCCACGCAAAACCCTATTGAACAACATGGTACATATCAATTACCTGAAGCTCAACTCGATAGATTTCTGTTACATGTCAACGTTGACTACCCTAACTTAAATACAGAAAGAGAAATCTTAAGATGCGTGCAAGAAGAAACAAAAGAATCTATCGAAGCCATTACTCATAAACACGAATTAGTTTCTACTCAGGACATAATAACTGCACGCCGCCAAATTTTGGACGTACATATCAGCGAACCATTAGAACAATATTTAATTCATATAATATTAGCCACCAGAAATCCAGAAAAATATTTCCCTAACACTAACACTTACATTCAATATGGCGCAAGCCCACGCGCAACAATTGCTTTAGCTCGCACAGCACGGACAGTAGCCTGGCTAGATAACCGCGATTATGTCATACCTGAAGATATAAAATCTTTAGCGCCAGACATTCTTCGCCATAGGTTAATTTTAACCTATTTAGCCGAAGCAGAGCATGTCAACAAAGATGATTGTATTAAAGAAATTTTAACCAACGTCCCAGTACCCTAATATTATATGCCAGCTTTTGCTACTTCTATCACAATAGAAGATCTTATGTCAGCACAGTTTATTGCTAAGAAAATAAAATTTAGCAAGAATAAAAAACCTAATATAAACAACGCTAATAATTTAACCAGAACATTTGCTCGAGGCATGGAATATGCTGAATCGAGAATCTATCAGCCAGGTGACGACGCTCGTCATATCGATTGGCGCTTAACTGCCCGCCATGCGAAAACTTACTCAAAATTATATCACGAAGAGAAAGGCGAAAATAATTACATTATTCTCGATCTATCAACAAACATGTACTTTGGAACTAGCTATGCTCTGAAAGCTGTTATCGCTGCCCGAGCTGCAGCTATAATAGCTTGGCTAAGCTACAATGAACAAAATAATATTGGTAGCATAGTTATGACAAACAACAATAACTTTTACTTACCTGCTAAATTTTCAAAGCATAATGTCCTATCATTTTTTAATAATATTACCAAAAATTTCTTATTAGATCAGAGCCAGCTAAGAAAGTTTATTGAACAATCTGATAAATCTCTGCCTGACAATCTATTGAATATTACTTTGAGTAAGTACGACCATACTTTTGCTAAAAACAGCCGAATATTTATCATCAGCGACTTTACCAACATAGACAGCCAAACTATAAAAAAAATAGAAAAATATGTATATAACCATTTTTTATATCTGATTAAAATAACTGATCCGATTGAGAACAGTCTGTTACCTATCGGCGAGTACACTATTACAAACGGACAACAAAGTGACGTTATAAATATTACCAAAGGAAATCAAGATTTATTTGCTACTTTTTTTCAACAAAAATTAGAAAATTATTATAAACTAATAACTAAACTTAATATAAAAACTATCGATTTAACCTCTGAGCCAAACTGGCATTATAATTTAGCGCAGCAACTGTGAATAATATAAATAATCTCAACCCTACAGTTATAGATCCAGAATTAGCTAAAACATTAGAGCAGCTAAAATATATTCACTTCCCCAGTGACTCGTTATGGTGGCCACCAGCCCCTGGACCCATGTTACTGATAATACTAAGTATTATTAGTATTGTTCTAGTTAGTAAAAAAATAATAATAAAAACAAAATTATATTATAGAAACCGTCCTCTTCAAATTGCTTTGCGCGAGCTTCATACAATAGAACAAAAACTAGATCAAAAAATCTTTAATCCTACTCTTGCAGCACAAGAATTAAATATGCTTTTAAAAAAAGCCGTTAAAAAAAAATTTGTCGATCTCAATATTTCAACCTCCCATATTTCAAACCCTCATATTTTAAGTCTAAGTGGCGAAGATTGGTTACAATTTTTAAATAAATCCGGGAAAACTGAATTATTTACTAGCGATGGCAGAATTCTTATCTCTTTAGCTTATCAAAAATATCAAAAAGATTCAGATCTCACTAAAGATAAAGAGCATAAAATAAAAAAATTAATAGATTTAACTAAACATTGGATAAAACTTAACCTTTCTTAAATACTTATTATATGCTTTATGCTTAAAATTCAATGGCCCTACTTGTTATCTTTGTTACCTTTACCAATGATATTTAGATATCTTTATACTATTATTAAGACAAGTTTATCTTCTACTGATTCAAAAAAACCTAACCCCACCCCCACTGGCCTAATTTTACCTTTTTACACAGACTTAATGAGTTTTAATAAAAACTCACGTTTTACTACGCATCCTAGTTTTTCAGCTATAAATTTTAAAAATTTTTTAAAACTTATCATTTGGCTAAGTTTTATTTTAGCTATCATCAGGCCTATCTGGCTGGGCAATCCCATTGCAT
>JAGOUU010000041.1 GCA_018061105.1 Gammaproteobacteria bacterium | reverse complement strand
AAAATTTACTCAAAGTAAACAAGAAAAAATATGCTATAGCAAGTTTATGTATTGGCGGTGGACAAGGTGGGGCTATTTTGTTAGAAGCGGATTCAAGCAACTAAGTTTTGAACATATTAAAAAAGATTAAACGGATTAATAGCAGGTTTATATATATGAGTAATAATATTTATAGCAATTGGGATTATGAGCTTGATGCAGATAATATCTTATGGTTAGCATTTGATCGAGAAAGTAAATCAGTAAATAGCTTGTCGCAAAATGCTGTATCGGAATTAAGTAATATTTTAACTAAAGTGTCGGTTAATAAATTAGAAAATATTAACTCTAAAATAGCTGGATTAATAATCTATTCTCATAAAAAAACTGGTTTTATTGCGGGAGCGGATGTTTCTGAATTCACAACAGTTGAGGATGTAGCTGATGCAAGAGCTTTATTAGAAAATGGTCGTAATACTTTTAGACAATTGGAAGACTTGAAAATTCCTACAGTTGCTATGATTGATGGCTTTTGCCTAGGTGGTGGTTGCGAATTAATTTTGTCTTGTGATTACCGTCTTGCTTCTGATAGTTTAAGTACCAAAATAGGTTTGCCAGAAGTTATGCTTGGTATTATCCCAGGGTGGGGTGGTACAGTTAGATTACCTAGATTAATTGGCGGATTCAATGCGCTGCCTTTGATGATGCAAGGTAGAACTGTTAGTGGCATTCAGGCTTATAAAATGGGTCTGGTTGATGCCTGTGTCCCATTACGCCAGCTACGCAAAACTGCTAAAATTTTGGTTACAAATAAGTCTATAGGTTCTAGTGTTGCTAGTATTTCTAGCTACAAAAAAAATAATAAAAATTTAGGCTTTTTAGCTAGTTTAAGTAACCAAGCGCCGTTTCGATCATTATTTTGTTATTTTGCTCGTCGGCAATTATCGAGCAAAATAAAAGAAGAGCATTATCCAGCGCCCTATGCTATTTTAAATAACTTTGATAAATATGGTGTAGATGATATCGAAAAATCTTTTAGAGCTGAGCTAGATGCTGATTTAAAACTAATCGAACATTCGACTACCAAAAATTTACTTAGGGTATATTTTTTACAAGAAAAATTAAAAGAATTTGCTAAAAAAACTGAGTATAAAGTCAAACATGTCCATGTTATTGGTGCAGGAACTATGGGTGGAGATATAGCTGCATGGTGTGCTTTCAAAGGCATAAAAGTGACGCTTCAGGATCAAACATATGAAGCGATTGCACCAGCTATAGCACGGGCTTTTAAGTTATTTAAAAGCAAAGTAAAAAAAGATAATTTAGCTAATCTCATATTAGATAAAATTATTCCTGATGTTGAAGGCCAGGGAATAAAACATGCAGATCTTATTATTGAGGCTATATTTGAAGATCTAAAAGTTAAACAAGATTTATTTGCTCGGTTAGAAAAAGAAGCACGAAAAGATGCTATCTTAGCTACTAATACTTCTAGTATCTTATTAGATGATATCAATCAAGTTTTAACAGATCGAAGCCGTTTAGTAGGAATTCACTTTTTTAATCCTGTAGCCAAAATGATGCTAGTTGAAGTAGTAAAAGGCGAACATACAGATGATAATATTGCGAATCTTGCTCATAGTTTTGTTAATCAAATTAGTAAATTGCCCCTGCCGGTTGCAAGTAGCCCAGGATTTCTCGTAAATAGGGTTCTATCAGCTTATATGCATGAGACTTTTATATTACTATCTGAAGGCTTTGCCCCTGAACTGATTGATAAAGCCATGAAAAAATTTGGTATGCCCATGGGGCCAGTTGAAATGGCAGATATAGTAGGCCTAGATATTTGCTTATCTGTCGCTAAAAATATATCTGCCCATTATAGTGAAGATATTCCTGAGATCTTAAAAAATAAAGTAGCTGCTAAAGAACTGGGTAAAAAAACAAATAAAGGTTTTTATAACTATAGAAATGGTAAATTAGTTAAGGCAGATTCTAAAAATAATTCTTCTAATTTATCAGATGCTCAAAAAAATATTATCGATAGGCTGACAATGCGAATAGTCAATATTTGTATTACCTGTTTACGAGAAGAAGTAGTTGCTGACGGTGATCTTATCGATGCTGGTTTAATATTTGGTGCTGGTTTTGCGCCACTTAGAGGTGGACCAATTAATTATTTGGGTACTCTAGGAATTGAAACTGTCATAAAAAAATTGCAAGAGTTAGAGAAAAAATATGGACAAAGATTTACTCCGGATTCAGGCTTTACAGAACTAAGAGGTCAATATGCAGAAGCTTTTAATTAATCAAGTTGCGGTTTTGGGCGCTGGAGTTATGGGGGCGCAAATTGCAGCTCATTTTGCTAATTGTGGATTTAGTGTGCTACTTTATGATCTGCCTGGACGGGCTATGCAAGCTTTACAGATCTTGACCAAGTTAAAACCAAGTCCATTGGCGAGTCAGAGCGGGTATAATAAAACAATCGAATATATTACGCCGTTGGATTACGATAATAATTTAGATAATCTAAGGGATGTTGATTTAATTATTGAAGCTGTAGCTGAGAATATTGACATAAAATTTAGTTTATACAATAGAATAAAAAAATATATTAATAATACAGCTATTTTTTGTACGAACACCTCTGGGTTAAGTATTAATCAACTAGCGCAAAATTTTAATAATTCTGACAATAATTTGGCTCAGAGATTTTGTGGGGTACATTTTTTTAATCCACCAAGGTATCAAAAACTAGTAGAATTAATAGGCCACTCTGTTACTGATCCAAAAGTATTAGATAGCCTAGAAGAGTTTTTTATTAGTTATTTAGGCAAAGGCATAGTACGTGCTCATGATACACCAAATTTTATTGCAAATCGAATTGGCGTATTTTCAATGTTGGCTACCATGTACAATGCGGAAAAGTACAATTTAGGTTTTGATCTAGTTGATGCTTTAACAGGTGAGCTAATAGGTCGTCCTAAGAGCGCCACTTTTAGAACTGCTGATGTAGTTGGCTTAGATACTCTTGCATCAGTAATGAGTACTATGGAGCGGCAATGTACTCAAGATCCATGGCTTGAATATTTAAAACCCCCTCAAGTCTTAAGGACTCTTGTTGAGCAGAAATCTTTGGGTCAAAAAACAGGACAGGGTTTCTATAGAAAAAGCCCTAAAGACGGGAAAACTATTGAGGTTTATGATCACGTTAATAACCAATATAACACATCCAAAAATAGCTTAGATATTATAGATAAAAAACTTTTAGAAATTCTCAAAATAAAAAATGTTACAGAGAAGTTCTTAAGTTTAAAAAACTATGATCACCCACAATCAAAGTTTTTATGGGCGACATTTAGAGAGCTATGGCTATATTCTGCTTATCATTTAGCAGAAATTTCTGGAAATGTACGCGATATCGACCAAGCTTTAAAATGGGGTTTTGGCTGGAAACTGGGGCCATTTGAATTATGGCAGGCTGCGGGTTGGGATGTTATTTTAGAATTGTTACAGGCAGATTTAAAAAATAAAGAAAATAAAGAAAATCTAGTTAATATAGAATTGCCAAATTGGGTGACTAAAGTAACAGATTACAATAAAACAGGCGTCTATAAAAACGATTTAGCTTATGATTGCAAAACAGGTAGTTTTACAGAAAAATCAAATTTACCTGTTTATATTCGTCTAAATAATATATCTAATATATCAAAAAATATTTTATTAGAAAATGCTGATGCTAAATTATGGTTATTTAATCAAAATTTAATTTTTAGCTTTAAAACAAAAGCTAATATATTAAATACAGGTGTTATTGATTTATTCAAGCAAGCTATAGATTATATAGAAACTAATAATAATCTGTATTCTTCTTTAGTTATTTGGCAAGATCAAGGTGATAATTTTTGCGCCGGTGCTGATTTGAATGGCTTTATGGGGTGTGTAAATAATAATGATTACACAACCATGGATAATACTTTAAAATTGTTTCAAGATCTTTGTCAAAAAATACGTTACTGTCGTTTTCCTGTAGTAGCAGCTGCTAAAGGAATGATATTGGGTGGTGGCACAGAGTTATTAATGCATTGCGATCAGGTTGTTGCTAGCCTAGAAAGTTACATAGGTCTAGTAGAAGTAGGTGTGGGCCTTTTACCAGCCGGTGGTGGCTGTAAAGAAATGCTACGAAGAGCTAATCAAAATTATTTTAATAACAACAGTAATTCTAGTATTTACGCTGAGATTGATAAATTATCAGAGCAGTATTTCAAAGCTATTGCAACAGCACAAGTATCTACTAGTGCTATAGATGCTAAAAATTTAGGTTATTTAAGAAATTCAGATATAATTATAGTTAATCCTGAAGAATTATTATTTGTAGCTGTAGCTTGTGCCAATAATTTAGCCTGTGTTAATTACTCTCCACCACGAAAAGCTAGACTTCGTATTGGTGGCCCTAGGCTTAAAGCCAATATTCAATCGTTACTAGTTAATTATTTGGTTGGTAATTTTATTACTAAGCATGATTATGCAATAGCTTTAAAATTAGCTGATGTTTTAAGTGGCGGTGATCTAAATTCTGATTTAGAAGTTCCAGAACAATGGCTTTTAGATCTTGAGCGAAAAAGCTTTATAGAGCTGCTGCAAGCACCGGCAACACAAGAGAGGATTAAACATATGCTAGCTACTGGTAGGCCTCTTAGAAACTAAATTAAAATTGGTAATTAAATTTAAAATTTTGGGTTTATAATATGCAAGATCAAGATGTTTACATAGTAAAAGCTAAGCGCAGCCCTGTTTGCAAGGCATATAAAGGTGGGTTGGCATCCGTAAGGCCGGATGATTTGCTGGCTCATGTCTTAAAAGGCCTTCTTGAATCAGTTAATTATGGGTCTGATGAGCTTAATATAGAAGATGTTATTATCGGTTGTGCTATGCCAGAAGCAGAGCAGGGTATGAATGTGGCTAGAATAGCTACTTTATTAGCTGGTTATGCTGAATCTATTCCAGCAATGACAGTAAATAGATTTTGTAGTTCTGGTTTGCAGACTATAGCTCTTGCTGCCCACCAGATAGCTAGTGGAAATGCTAACGTAGTCGTAGCTGGTGGTGTTGAAAGCATGAGCATGATTCCATTAGGGGGTTATAATTATAGAGCAAATCCAAATATTTTTCATGATGAACATATTGGCATAGCCTATGGTATGGGGATAACAGCGGAAATTGTTGCAGATAAATGGAAGATTTCACGTGAACAGCAAGATCAGTTTGCTTATAATAGTCATCTTAAAGCTATTAATGCTATAAAAAATAACGTCTACCTAGAAGAAATTTTACCCTACAACGTAAACTTAAAATATTTGTCTGGATTGTCTCTTAATAGCAAAGAAACTTTGGTTAGTATAGATGATGGTCCTAGAGAAGATACAAGCTTGGAAAAACTCTTAAAACTTCCTAGTGTGTTTAAATTAAATGGCACTGTAACGGCAGGCAATAGTTCTCAAATGAGTGACGGAGCCGCTGCTTTATTATTAATGAGTAAAAAAGCACTGAATAAATATAATTTAAAACCACTAGCAAAATTTAGAGGGTTTAGTGTTGCAGGTGTTCCACCAGAAACTATGGGTATTGGACCTATAGCTGCTATCCCAAAGTGTTTGAAACAGTGTAATTTAAAATTGGATGATATTGACGTTATAGAGCTTAATGAAGCATTTGCTGCTCAGTCATTAGCTGTTATCGATGAACTTTGTCTTGATACCAATAAGGTCAATCCTAATGGCGGTGCTATAGCCCTTGGGCATCCACTTGGAGCAACAGGGGCAATTAAAGCATGTAGCTTAATTCATTATATGCAGAGGCAAAGTTTAAAATTGGGTATGGTTACTATGTGTATTGGAACTGGGATGGGGGCAGCAGGAGTATTTGAATTGATTTAAGATAAAACTATTGCTTAAGATATAAGATAAATTTATAATCATGAGCTTACGTAATTTTAGATGTAATAAATAAAAAATGATGAATAAATATAAAAGGAGTTTTTAATGTCCTTAAAATTAGGGAACATTGCGCCAAATTTTACAGCTGATACAACACATGGAATGATAAATTTTTATGAGTGGATGAATAATTCTTGGACAGTCTTATTGTCTCATCCAAAAAATTTTACTCAGGTATGCGCTACTGAATTAGTTTGGTTGTCTGAGAATCATAAAGAATTTACAGATCGAAATGTAAAAGTTATAAGTCTGAGCGTAGAAAAACTTATACAACATAGTAAGTGGCTAGATGAAATAAAAAATAGTTACAATATAAAAATTCTTACCCCTCTGATTTCTGATAAAAGTTTGCGTATAGCTAAGTTATACAACATGATACACGGCTTAACTAATGATCAAGATAGTACGGAGAATGGGACTGTTCGGTCAACTTATATCATTTCTCCTAATAAAAAAATTATCTCGATGTATACTTATCCAGCAAATATTGGAAGAAATTTTAATGAAGTGTTGCGAGTATTAGATTCATTGTTTGTTACAGACGGTAAAGATTATTCAACTCCAGTAAATTGGAAGCGAGGAGATGATTATATTTCACAAAATGTCACTATAGAAAATTGTTCAGCAAGTCATATGAATGCTATTGCAAGAAATAATCAAGCAACCCAGATCTCGCAACAGGTGGCTTAATTGTGGCGCCTGATATACCTATTAAAATAACTGATAATCTTTATTTAGGTAATTTTAATGCTGCTAGTTATAGTTTATTAAAAAAATATAATATAGTAGCTGTAGTTTGTCTTACACATTATGCTCAACCATATACTCCTGATATTAATTTATTGCACATAAGTGATATTAGCGAGACTTTGGCTGAGGATAGTTTCACTCTTGATAAATTATTAAAAGCAGTAAAATTTATTGAAGAACAGATTCAGTCTGGTCATAATGTCTTAGTGCATTGTAAAGCTGGTGCTAGTCGTTCTCCAACTATAATATTAGCTTATATTATGAAAAAATTTCATTTTTCTGTTGAAGAAGCTTATAAATTTACTGTTCAAAAAGCCCAGCATATTAACCCTACTTTTAGAAAATTACTTAGTGAATACGCCAGTTTTTTAAAGTCTGAATAATATAGCGACAGATATTATAGATAGTAGTCGAAATAGTATGCTATGCTAACCTTATTAATATTTTGTCTATCTTAATAAGAGCAATGCAGGGTGGCTATGTTTAAGAGATTGGTTCCGGAATCAAACAAATTTTTCATATTATTCCAAGAAACTAGTGATTGCTTGGTTAAAGCTGCGGAAAGCTTTCATGTTCTTTTCCATGATCTTAATAATGTGCAAAAATATGTTGATCAAATTTCTGATTATGAAGAACATGCTGATAAACTGACCCACAGTACTTTTCAGTTATTGCATAAGACTTTTATAACGCCGTTTGATAGACATGATATCCATAATTTAGCTAGTGGTTTGGATGATGTAATAGATTTAATTAACCGTTGTGCGCAAAGATTGCCGTTTTATGCTTTAACCTCTGTACCTACAGAAATTGCAGAGTTATCAGACCTAAGCTTGAAAGCATGTACTTTATTAAAGCAAGCCGTTAGTTTGCTAAATCCATTAAAAAGGCCGGAAGATATTTTTATTTATTGCAACAATATTGATAAGCTTGAAAGTGCTGCTCACAAGGCGGTGATTGCGGGTGAAAAACAATTATTTCTAGAAGAAAATGATTTTAAGCATTTTTTTAAATTAAAAGATACGTATAGCAGAACAAAACTCGTTATCAATCGCTGCCAAGATGTGGCCAATATAATTAAAAGTATTGTTCTTGAGTATTCGTAATGTTAACTAACGATATATTATTAGTAGTAATCACAATTTCATTAGCTTTTATTTTTGATTTTCTCAATGGCTTTCATGATGCTGCTAATTCTATTGCTACAGTTGTTTCTACTCGGGTTTTGAAACCGCATTGGGCAGTGGCATGGGCAGCATTTTTTAATTTCAGTGCCATTTTCTTTTTTGGGGTGCATGTTGCTAATACGATAGGAACAGGTTTAATTGATCCCAGTATTATCACTGTTATGGTTGTCTTAATTTCTTTAATAAGCGCAATTGTTTGGAATATTATCACTTGGTACTATGGTATCCCGTCAAGTTCATCGCATGCACTGATTGGCGGCATGTTAGGAGCTGCTATTGCTAAATCAGGATGGGGATTTTTAAATTTCTATGGTTTAGCAAAAGTTATTTTAGCTATCGTGATCTCGCCCTTCATTGGTTTTATTATAGGGCAGTTATTGATGCTAATTACTATAAGAATCTTTTTTAATTTTAGTCCAAGCCGTACTAATAGCATTTTTCGTAAAATGCAAATCTTTTCTTCGGCTTTGATCAGCTTAGGGCATGGCGGTAACGATGCGCAAAAAACAATGGGAATTATTGCTGTTTTATTATTTTCTACTGGTTCTTTAGGCGAAAATTTTTATGTACCGATGTGGGTAACTTTAGGTTGCTATTTTGTTATTTCATTGGGAACTATATTTGGTGGCTGGCGCATAGTAAAAACTATGGGAATGAAGATCACTAAGCTTAAACCAGTTAGTGGCTGCTGTGCGGAAACGGCCAGTGCCTTGACCTTGTTTTTAGCAACTGGTTTGGGTATACCCGTTTCTACTACTCATACAATTACGGGTTCAATCATAGGCGTAGGATCGCTACAAAGCACAGCTGCAGTTCGATGGGGAGTAGCCCGTAATATTGTTTATGCCTGGGTTTTGACTATACCTGCGGCAGCTATTTTAGCTGGTGGTTTATGGTTTTTAACATCTCTTTTTATAAGTAATATTGCTTAAATTTCAATTTCTATTATATTTTAAAGCTTCTAGTGTGAGCTGATGATACTTATTGTTATACCGTATAACAAAGTTACAAAGTTTAGTGATTTGCTTTCTAGTATTGGAAATGCTAGGATTATTGTTGCTTTGCAATTGTTTGAAAAATAAATAAAAGAATAGAAAGAATAGAAAGAATAGAAAGAGTAGAATAAGTATGTCAACGCCAGGAAGTAGTACTTCAATTTTTCCTCCTATACAACCACAACCTAAAGCTAAATTTAAAGCTAAACTTAGTGCAGCACGACCACCAAGTTTAGCTGTTGCCAGTTCCGGTTCAGAGCAGGGTAAAAAGCTTGATGAGGCATTATCAGGATCCTCCTCTGTCCCTGTTATGCCGCCAATTGCTGTTATGCCGCCAATTGCTGTTATGCCGCCAATTGCTGCTAAGTCATCATTAATATCACGCGATGATGTATCGTCATCAGCTCAAACTTTGGTTATCTCTACTAAAAGCTCTGTAACTGTCACAACACCACAAGGGTTAGCGGGAGATACAAGGGAGATGATAGCTGGAGAGCCAGAAGTTGATATTATGCGGCCAATATCGTCAACTACTGCAATTCCAATTGTAATGGCAGGCACTGTTATGCCTGGGCCAGGAGAATTGATGGAACAGGAAAGTGTAGATGGAACTGTGGGAGATGCAAGTGCTGACGGAGGGCCGAGTACTCTTACTTCAAATACAAGTGCTGTTAGGGAACGTTGTTATGATGTGGCTATTGATAGTGTACCAACGCCAAGGGTTGGTGCTGATGTTGATATTGAGTCTAGTAGGTACATTAAAGAGGCTAGATTATTTAGAGAAACATTAGATGCGTTAGAAATTTCAACATTTGTTGTGGACACAAATAACCTGAGAATAATCTATGTTAATCCTTATGCTTGTTTGGTATTTAATCGTACTAAGTTCGCTTTAATAGGGGCACCATTGGGTATTTTAGTACCATCAGATTTTAGTGCTGCACACGATCGCATGGTAAAACGGTTTATTGAGAGATGGCGTGAGAATAAATCAGAACCAACTGATTCTAGAATATTCGGCAGGGTTGCAAGAGCTATTACTGCAAGCCGTAGAGATGATGATAATGAGGTGTTGTTTTCTGCTACTATAAAAGTTTGTGCTCCGGAGTCTTCAAAAGATATCGATGGTGTTCCGAGATTATTAATTGGCCAAGTTGTTGACACAGGCCACATCGTTCAAGTGAGACGAGCACTGTTCTCAGCGTCTGTAATAGTTGAAAAATCGGTTGTTGGTATTGTAGAAGCAGATTTAGAGGGACGTATTTTAAGAGTAAATCCAGAGATAGAAAGAATTTTTGGTTATAGCCAAGAATTTTTAAAAGGACAAACTGCCACTATTCATAAGTTTGCACCAGAGAGTTTTCGGCCTGAGCATGTTAAGATTATTTCCGTATTTGCAAGAAGTTTAAAAGAAGGTAAATATGATCCTAGTGGTTCAACGGTTATCTGCAAAACGAGATTAACTAATGGTGAGGATGCTGATAATAATCTGATTCCTATATCATTACAAGTTACTCTTGTTGATGATCCGGAGAAAGGCGGCAGATACACTTTAGTTGCACAAATTATGGATGCAAGAAGATACACTCCTGTACAAGAACTGAAGGTACATGTGGCAAAAAGCGTTTTACCGCCTAAATTAGCAAAAAAATATATAGAAGCCGGTGGAGATTTATCGAGAGTAAGTCAAGTTTGTAAAAATAGTATTGTTATTATTGTTGATGTAATTAAATCAACAGATATTTTACGTGGCATGGCGGATGATCAGGTTGAAAAATATTTAAGAAAACTTTTTGTTGCTGCTGCACAAAAAGCATCCATGCTTGGTATTAATGTAGTAAAATATACCGGTGACGGAGTTTTAGCAGTGGCATCAGATATACATGAGGATGATGAGCTCTTACAACGAGCTAATCGAGCAATTTATTTTGCTATGAGCTTAATTCATTGGGCGAATGAAAATAGGTACAATATTAGGGTAGGCATGGATGTAGGAGCCATTAGATCTGTAGTTTTAGAGTTCGACGCTACACAGGTTAGGTTGGGGTGGGATATTATTGGGCCGGTTATTTCTGCAGCAGAAAGAATGCAACAAACTGCATTTGATGGTGCGCCCGGGCCTACATTAGGCATGTCATCTGCAATAAAAATAACTAGCGAAGTACATAGAAAATTAACTAGAGGTTCTGAGTTATCAGCATGTTTCACTGAAGTTAGCCAATCAATAACTGGTGTGAAAGGATTTTCTGATCTATCAGAAGATTCTAAACCTGGTGCAGATATAACTAAAAAAGGATTATTTGTGGCTTATAGAAATAATTCACTTAAATCAGTAGAGGTTTTGGCTCAACGCACAGAGACTTTTAGAGTTGGCATTGAGCGGCGCAAGGCAGCAGCGATAGAATTGGCTGCTTCTAGAGCTAAGCTGCTTGGATCTAAAGTTAGTGATACTATCATTGCTGCTAGGCCAAGTTGAGGATCAGATCGGGATAAGTAACATTGGCGGTATTATAAAATTGTAATTCTCAGAGCATGTATTTCACGCCCGATTAGATCACCCAAAGTAGCATAAATTAATTTATGCTGATTAATCAAGGTTAAGCCATGAAATTTAGGGCTAGCAATTAATAAATGATAATGGCATCCACCTCGTTCTTTTACTCCAGCATGCCCAACATGTAACCTGCTTTCATCGATTAATTTAATTTCAGATGGGGCAAGTACGCTTAACTTAGAGAGAATTGTATTTTCTAAATCCTGATTACCCATAAACTATTAAACTATATTATTTATATTCTTATTTATTATCATTATTCAGATTTGATATATTTTGTCATATACATAATTTGAACTAGAGTAGCAACTAATAGAAAGCCTATAATACCAAAAGTTTTAAAATAGACCCATTGCTGCGTCGTATAGTTATAAGCTATATATAAATTCAATATACCTAAAGTATAAAACACAAACATCCAAAATTTATTTAATTTATTCCAAATGTTCTTAGGCAAAGTTAGCTGATGTCCAGCTAGACGTTCCATAATGGATTTTTCATCTTTGAAATAAGGGCTGACATGGAAAGCAATTGCAAATAATAAATAAATTAGGGTAGGCTTAAATTTAATATACTCTTCATTATGGAAGAAAATAGTAAGACCGCCTAGAATCATAACAAGCAGCCAAGTTACCAAAGTTGTTTTATCGACTTTTTTATTTGTATAATAACTTATTATAAAAGTCAGAGTATAAGCGGCCATCATTGTAGCTGTTGCATAAAATATATCGTAATATTTGTAAACTACAAAAAATATGACAATAGAGACTATATCTAAAATTATTTTCATACAGTTGCTTTCTGCTTTTCTAATTTTCTAATTCTTAACTACCGACTTATATAATATTAATTAATAAGCTAAAATATAACAAATGAGCAAATATTATAACATACATATTGAAAATCCACAGCAGAGATCGCTGCTCCAAATAGTAACTGAGCTTAATCAAGGCGCGGTAGTGGCTGTTCCTACTGACGGCTGTTATGCTATATGTTGTCGCATAGATGATAAAAATGCGGAAAAAAGGATGCTACAGTTACGAAATCTTTCTGATAAAGATAACCATCTATTAGCATTGTTAATGGCAGATATTTCACAAGCTAGCCACTATGCTAAAGTGGGTAATTGGGCATTTAAAATACTAAAAAAAGCGACACCTGGTGCATACACTTTTATTTTACCGGCAAGCGTCAATTTACCTAAAAGATTACATTTAAAACGCAAAACTATAGGGATTAGAATCCCTGATAATAAAATTTTATTGGATTTACTTAAATTATATAATCAGCCATTATATAGCTCGACATTATGGCAAGCAGGTGATGATTTCCCTTATTTTGAACCGGAATTAATTAAAGAGCGCTTTGAACATAAGCTAGATATTATAATAGATGGCGGTGTAGGATCACCTGAGATGTCTACAATAGTATCTTTATTAGATAATAAATTAGAAATCCTGCGCCCTGGTAAAGGTAATATTGATATTTTTAATATTTAATAATATTTGATAATAGCAGTTGGAGGAAGTTTTGAGTAATATAAATATATTAGAAAAAAAACGAGTAGTTTCGGGAATGCGTTCTACTGGTTTAATGCATCTTGGCCATTTGCACGGGGCTTTAAATAACTGGATATCATTGCAGCAAAATTACGATTGCTTTTTTTTTGTAGCAGATTGGCATTGTTTGACGACGCATTATATGAACGTGCCGGAGTTAAATTCCATAGTTTTAAATTGTATTACTGAATGGCTAGCTTGTGGATTAAATCCAGAGCAAGCAACTATTTTTATTCAATCACAAGTTCCTGAGCATTCTGAACTGCATTTATTATTATCCATGATTACACCATATCTTGGCTAGAAAGGGTACCTACATATAAAGATCAACAGCAGAAGCTTATTCAGTTTGATTTAGACACTTACGGTTTTCTTGGTTATCCATTACTGCAGACCGCGGATGTATTAGCCTATAAAGCTAATTATATTCCTGTTGGAGAAGATCAGGTTCCTCATATAGAATTCTCTCGAGAAGTAGCCCGAAGATTTAATTATATCTATGGCAAAGAAAGTGATTACGATAAAAAACTAGAAATTAGTTTAAATAACTTAAATCGATTAAATTCAAAACAAAGAGAAATCTTCAAAGCCCTCATAAAAAAATATCAAGAAGAAGGGAAAGAAAGTGATTTAGAAAAAGCCCATGAAATCATCTCCGCTCAAAAAAATCTTAATATAGTCGATCGCGAACGCCTGATGGGTGCTATAGAAGGCAAAGGAAAAATAATATTAACTGAACCAGAAGCTATGTTAACTAAATTCCCAAAAGTTCCTGGTTTAAATGGCCAAAAGATGTCTAAATCCTATGGTAATACGATTAATTTACGCGAAAATCTGAATGAAGTAGAAAAAAAAATAAAAACAATGCAAACAGATCCCGCTCGCATCAGAAAAACTGATCCAGGTACGCCTGAAAAATGCCCTGTTTGGGATTTGCACAAAATTTATTCTGATTTGGATACAAAAAATTGGGTACATAATGGCTGTACAAGTGCTAAAATTGGGTGTATAGATTGTAAGAAGCCAGTATTTAATGCTATCAAACAAGAATTGTTGCCTATACAAGAAAAAATTCATCAGCTAGAACAAGATCCCATG